>DNFG01000242.1 GCA_003487005.1 Bryobacterales bacterium | reverse complement strand
ATCTACACGGATTACACGTTCCAGGTGTCGGAATCGCTGAAGGGGACGGCATCGGGGACGTTGCGGCTGAGCGTGCCGGGCGGGAGCGTGGGCCTTGCGCGTCAATCGTTTGCGGGGACTCCGAAGCTGACGGCGGGCGAAGAGTATGTCGTGTTTGTCTGGACGAGCAGATCGGGCGTGCACCACATTATCGGGTTGTCGCAGGGGTTGTTTACCGCGGGGGTGAACAGCGCGGGCGAGGTGGTGTTGCGGCGCGGCCCGGCGACGGCGCATGTTGTTGACAAACAAGGCAAAGAGGTGGCGGACGGGGCGATTGAGCTGACCTGGGGTGACCTGGAGCGGCGGGTGCGCGGCGCGGGGGTGGCGCGATGAAGCGGCGCTTCGGGGTGGCGCTGGGGCTGGCGGCGATGCTGCTGGCCGGCTTGCAGGAGGCCTCCGGCTACGCGCATTTCATGCGCTACATCCTGCAAAACGGGCGGTATGAAGCGGTATTGACACGGTTTGATTTGCGCTCCGTGCCTGGCAAGCGGATTCCGTTCTTCATCGACCGGAACGGACCCGAGGCGATGGTGGAAGGGGACACCAAACTGGCGCTATTCAGCCAGATTCAATCGGCGGCGGAGGTCTGGAATTCGGTTTCGACTTCGGAATTGCGGCTGACGTTCGGGGGATTGATCGAGCCGGGGACGCCGATGAGCGGACCGCGGGTGGAAGTGGTTTTTGACGAGGTGCCTCCGGGGCTGGTGGCTTTGGCGGGGCCGGAAGTGCTCGGTGAGGTGACGGAGAAAGACGGGACGGTGTTTGTTCCGATCGTGAAGTCGCTGCTGGTGCTGCCATCGAATCTGGCGGAGCCGGCGCGGCCGAGTTGGAGTGAGCGCCTGTACCAGACGATCGTGCACGAGATGGGGCACACGCTGGGGTTGCAGCACAGTTGGGCATCGGGGACGATGTCGACCGAGATCACGCGGGCGACGACGAAGGGCGATCCGCTGGCGGCGGACGATGTGGCCGGGATTTCGATGCTGTACCCGACGGAGCAGTTTCTGAAGCAGACGGGGACGATTTCGGGCCGGGTGTTGATGGGCGGACAGGGCGTGCACCTGGCGTCGGTGGTGGCATTGACGGCGACGGGGGAGGCGGTGAGCGCGCTGACGATGCCGGATGGGAGTTACCGGATCCGGGGTCTGGCGCCGGGCTCGTACTATGTGTATGCGCACCCGCTGCCGCCGGGACTGGCGGGTGAACCACAGCCGGTGAATCTGGACTTGCCGCAGGGGCCGGACGGGGCGATGGCGCCGGGCGGGGCGTTCGATCTGGTGTTTTTCCCAGGTGGAAGCACGCCGCAGCACATGGTGGAAGTGGTTGCGGGGGAAGTGAATGACAGCGTTTGGTTTACGGTGCAACCGCGGGCGAAGGTGAATCTGCATTCGGTGCAGACATACCGGTTCTTCGGGCAGCAGGCCGTGAAGCCGGCGTACATGAAGGCGGGCGAGGAACTGGCTTCGGTGGTGTTGTTCGGGTACGGGATGTCGACGGCGACGGGTCCGGTGGCGGGGTTGTCCGCATCACTGCTGAATGCGCCGGAGACGCTGCTGGCGCCCGGGGCGTTTGCGTACGCGCCCGCGCCGAGCTACTTGCAGATGAACCTGTCGGTTCCGGCGGAGGCGGCGCCGGGGGTCCGGCACATGCTGTTCCGGCAGAACGGGGAGACCCACGTGGCGCCGGGCGCGTACCGGGTGACGAAGGCGGGGCCGCCGGAGATCACCGGAGTGGAGACGGAAGCGGCGGGGACGGTGGTGGTGCGCGGCCACGGCGTTGAGCGCGCGGAGCGGGTGGTGTTTGACGGGGCGGCAGGGGTGATCCGGGAACGGGAAGAAGGGGTGTTGCGGGTGGAGGCTCCGGCGGGGCTGGACGGGCACGCGGCGCGCGTGAGCGTGTTTGACGCCGAGGGTCAAAGTTCGGCGATGCTGGACGGGGGTACGAATCACGTGCACGTCTTCGAGCGGCCGGAAGCGCCGGTGGTCCGGATGGAGACGGTCTACCTGCCTTCGGGAGTGGAGACGGTGGTGGAGATCACGGGGACGGGCACGCAGTGGAAGCAGGCGCCGAAATTGGGGTTTGGGACGAGCGATGTGGCGGTGAAGCGGGTTTGGCGGTTGGCGCCGGACCGGGCGCTGGCGGAGGTGGTGGTGTCTCCGGCGGCGGCGGCGGGTCCGCTGACGCTGACGGCGGTGAACGGATTGTCGATGGGGACGGTGGAGAACGCGCTGAACATCTATCCGGCGGGGATCCGGAGGGCTTTTGTGGTGATGTCGGCGATGGCGGACGTGCCGGTGTACGGGGGAAGCCGGGTGACTCTGCCGGTGGGGAATCTGACTTCGCCGTTGTACGCATCGACGACGCAGGTGACGATAGGCGGGCAGGCGGCGATGGTGTTGGAGACGAACGGGACGGCTGCGACGGTGCTGGTTCCGGCGGGATTGGCCGCGGGCGTGGCGAAGGTGGAAATGAAGGTGCAGGGTGAGCCGGTGCTGCCGGGAGCGATCGTCATTCTGCCGCCGCCGCCGGCGCCTCCGGTGATCACGGCGGTGCAGACGCTGATGGGCCTGATGCTGCAGAGCGGATCGGCGGTGGGTTCGGGCGAGATGTTCCAGTTGCTGGTGACGGGTCTGGCGGACGATGCCAAGACGGCGGACGTGGCGGTGCACAGCGGCGAGGTGGCGCACAAGGTCGTGCTGGTGCAGAAGACAGCGGCGGGGCACACGGTCTATGTGACGCTGGCGGAAGAGACACCCCGGGGCGCGGCGGTGCCGCTGGTGCTGAGCGCGGGCGGGGTGAAGTCCCAGCCGGTGACGATTCCAGTCCGATAAGAGTACGCGGGCGGCGTACCATGGAAGAAGCGAATGATCCGCGCGTCTTCCCTTCCCTTCCTTCTGTATTTCATTCCGGCACTGCTGGCGCAGGACGCCTACCTGCTGCCTGAACGGTTCACACTCGCGCCGGGTGAGAGTTGTGAACTGGCGCTGCACGGGGGCGATTTCTTTCCGGCGAGCGAGTACGCGACGGCGGTGGAGGCGTTGACGCGGGGGCGGTTGTCGACGGGAGCGGCGTTGCGGGACTGGCAGGAGGCGGGCGACCGGACGGTGACGCAGTTGACGGCGCCGGCGCGGGCGGGGTCTTTCTATGCGGCGGTGGAAACCCTGGCGCAGTTGCGCGAACTGGAAGCGGACGATTTCGAGGCATATCTGGCGGATGAAGGAGCGATGGAGACGATCGAATGGCGCAGCCGCCAGGGGGAAGCGCGGCGGCCGGGGCGGGAGTTGATCCGGCGTTCGGCAAAGACTCTATTGGTGGCGGGGGAAGCGGGGGGAGCCGTCGAGAAGCCTTTGGGCCAGCCGCTGGAGATCGTCCCGCTGAAGAATCCGGCGCTGCTGCGGGCGGGCGAAGTGCTGCCGCTGCGCGTGGTCTTCCGGGGGGCGGCATTGCGCGGGGCGCTGGTGAACGTGCGCTGGGTGGACGCGTCGGGCAAGATGGGGAGCCTGGCGGCGGGTCCGACGGACGCGCGCGGGGGGACGAGCGTCCGGCTGGAGGCGGGAGTCTGGAAACTGCACACGCTGCGGTTGATGCGGCGTCTGGACCGGCGGGAGGCGGACTGGGACACGTATTCGGCTTCGCTGACGTTCGAGGTGAGGAGTCAACGATGATGGTGCGGGCGGCCGTGGTGCAGACGGGTTCGACACCCTGGGACCGGGCGGCGACGCTGGCGCGGGTGGAGGAGTGGACGCGCCGGGCGGCGGAAGCGGGGGCGCAGGTGGTGGTGTTTCCCGAGGCCCTGGTGGGCGGCTATCCGAAGGGTCTGGATTTTGGGGTGACGGTGGGGCGGCGGACGCCGGAGGGGCGGCGGTTGTTCGCGCGCTACGCGGAGGCGGCGGTGGAGGATCCGGCGGAGTTGGGCGCGATGGCGGCGCGGCATGGGATCTGGCTGGTGGTGGGGGTGGTGGAGCGGGTGTTGGGGACTTTGTATTGCAGTGTGTGGTTCTTCTCGCCGGAGGGGGTCCTGGCGGGGCGGCGGCGGAAAGTGATGCCGACGGCGGCGGAGCGGGTGATCTGGGGCTTTGGAGACGGGCGGACGCTGGGGGTGGTGGAGACAGAATTGGGGCGTCTGGGGGCGGCGATCTGTTGGGAGAATTACATGCCGCAGTTGCGGCTGGCGCTGTACCAGAAGGGGGTTCAGTTGTATTGCGCGCCGACGGTGGATGACCGCGAGACGTGGCTGCCGACGATGCGTCACATCGCGATCGAAGGGCGATGCTTCGTGTTATCGGCCTGCCAGTGGCAGGAGGAGGGCGAGTGGGGGGCGATTGGCGGGGGCAGTGTGATCGTGGATCCCTTCGGCGAGGTGCTGGCCGGGCCGTTGCGGGGCGGCGAGGGGCTTCTCGTGGCGGACCTGGATCTGTCTCGGATCACCGAGGGCAAGTTTGACCTGGACGTGGCGGGGCACTACGGGCGGCCGGACCTGTTCGAGTTCCGGGTAAACGATGGGGATGGTGGAGCGGGCGAGGGTTCTTAGAGGAAGCGGTCGAACCAGGCGAGCATTTTCTGTTTCATGTCGTCGTTGTAGACGTGTCCGGTTTCGGGGTAGATGATGCTCTGGAAGGCCTGGGGGCGGTTGTAGAGGGCGTAGAAGCGGTTGAGGATGGATTCGAGGGTCTTCATGCCTTCGGGGGGAGATCCGGCATCGCGGTCGCCGGTGAGGGCGAGGAAGGGACGGGGGGCGAGGAGGGCCATGACGCCCTCGGAATCGAAGTGTTTGAGGAGGCCGGGGACGAAGTAGTAGATGCCGTGGGCGCGCAGGGCGCGGATGGCGATCAGGTCCTGGTAGCGGGTGAAGCAGGCGACGCCGACGACGGCTTTGACGCGGTCATCGATGGCGGCAAGCCACCAGGCGCGGGTGGAACCCATGCTCATGCCCTGGACGCCGATGCGGGCGGGGTCGACTTCGGGGCGGGAGGCGAGGTAATCGAGGGCGATCTGTTCATCGCGGAGCATCATGCCCCAGAGAGTGCGGCCGAGCCAGAGGTTGAGTTTGAAGAGGGACATTTCCTGGTCGGCGCGCTGCTGCTGCATTTCGAGGTCGCCGGCGGGGCCGGTGCCGCGGCGTTCGCCGTTGAAGTAGCTGTCGATGCCGAGGACGACATAGCCGCGTTTGGCGAGCATTTCGGCGACGTTTTGGGAGGTGGGCTGGTAGCCGAACATGTTTTCCTTGCTGGAGCCGTGGCCGTGCATGGTGAGGATGGCGGGGAGGCGGCCGGAGCGGCGGTCGGGGATGGCGATGTAGCCGGGGACGGAGGAGTCGATGCCGTTGTCAAAGACGAATTTTTCGATACGATAGCCGTCTTTGTGGTCGGTGGAGAGGACGCGGACCTGGAGGGCGGCGGGGCGTGGGGGGAGGTCGCCGAGGGAATTGAGGACGATCTGACGGACGCGATCGCGCTGGGACTGCCAGGCGGTGAGGGAGGCGGGGATTTCGAGGGCGCCGGCGCCCTCGAA
>DNFG01000001.1:635-3372 GCA_003487005.1 Bryobacterales bacterium | reverse complement strand
TCCCTTTCTCTCCCCGCCCGATCCCTCTATTTTGCCCGCTACGGCGTCTATTACAACTCCAGCGCCCTCAATGTCGAACCTGGCTTCGTCCTCAAACTCGTCAGCCCCCTCCTCCGCCCGGGCTCCGGACCCCTGGTCGTCGATGCCACCATCCCCGACCGCCCCGGCCCCATCGACGTCCGCCCCAGTGACAACCTCGAAGGCTTCGAAACCTCCACCTACCAGATCCTTCCCCAGCGCCCCTCCGGCGTCCGTCTCCAACTCGCCTCCGTGGAACAGAACCGCCAGGGCATTTCGTCCCCCGCCCGCCAGCCTTCCGCCTTTCGGCTCAACCTCCCTCCGGACGCCTGCCACCTCCGCCTCCTCTTCCTTCGCCGAAAATCCGCCTCCGACCGCGACATCACCCTCGTCGCCGCCCCCTCCCTCCAACTCCTCGACGAATCCGCCCGCCGCATTCAGTCTGCCCCCGATGCCGGAACCGCCTGCTCCGCCGAACCCGCCGGCCGCTGCCTCCTGCTTCCCCAGTTCACTGCCCTCAATCTCGAACTCCTCGTCAAGGTCAATGGCCGTTCCGTTTCCGTCCCCGTCGGCGGTACCGTCGGCCACGCCATCGCCTCAGCCGGCCTCGCCGCGACCCCCCACCGCCTCAACCCCGAATCGGGATCCCTCCACGTCCGCCGCCCCTGGCACGGGAAAGCCATCCCCATCCACCCCGATGACCCCACCCGCCTCTCCGGCCTCGTCCTCCTGGGCGGCGAAGAGATCCTCTGGACCCCAAGACTTCCTCAACCGCAGTAAGTCCTCCACATCTTCTCGATCCACCGCGCCCGCCACGCCCCCGTCGACTTCGTGTTCCGCTGTAAGTCATAAACCGGCTCAATTAACGCCCGCCCCTCCTCCCGCCGTCCCTGCGCCGCCAGTGCCACCCCCAACGCCACGTCTGCGTAATATCTCATCCAGTGCGTCGGCTGCAGAATCGCCGCCAGAATCTCCCGCCCCGCCCGCGCCGGCTCCAGCGCTTCCCCCGGCCGCCCCGATTCAATCAGCGCCGCCGCCAGCACGATCCGCCCAAATCCCGCCTCCAGCTTCGGCACCGGTGTCAGCCGGTCAAATCCGCCCACTGCCTCCCGCGCCTGCCCCACCGCCTCTCCGCTCCGCCCCTGCTCCACCCGCAGATTCGCGTACTTCAACAACGTGCTCAGATACGGCCGCTGCCCCTTCCCCGTCCCCTGCGCGTGCATCTCCAGCACCGCCCGCAGCGTCTCCGCCGCCTCCTCCAGCCGCCCCGCGCTCTGCTGTGTCACGGCCATGTTCGACAGCGACGTCGCCAACTCCCCGCTCCCTTCCCCCACATACTTCCGGTACAGCACATGCGCCTCCCGGTAGATCTTCTCCGCCTCTCCGAATTGACGCATCGTCGCCAGCGTGTTCGCCAGGTTGTTCAACGTCCGTGCCGTGAACAGATGCCCCTCGGGGTACAACTGCCGCTGCAGCGCGATCGCTTCCCCGAACATCTCTGTCGATTCCTTGAACTTGCCTTCCCGGAAATACAGACCGCCCAATTCGGCGAGCGAAACCGCCACGGTCGGTCCGTCCGCGCGCCCCCCCGACCGAGCCAGCGCCACCGACCGCCGGTACGCCTTCTCCGCCTCCCCGTACTCGCTCAGGTCCTTCAGAACGATCCCGTGATTGCGCAAAATCCGCGCCTGCTCCCGCGGCGTCAACCCGCTCCCTTCCGACTTCTCTGCCGCCTCCTTGCACAGCGGCGCCGCCTCCCCGTGCTTGGTCGCCAGCGCGTATGCCAGACAGTGTTTCTCCAGCGCCACCGCCTCCACCCCTGCGTCCGCCGGATTCAATGACCGCGCCGCCGTCACGCCCCGCTCCCCCCACTTCGCCGCCTCCTCGTACCGCCCCAACTGCGCCGCCCCCTCTGCCATCTCCGCATACACCCGCGCCAACCGCCCCGCCCCCTCCTGCCCCCGCTTCTCCAAGAGCCCCGCAATCTCCTCGTACATCCCGTTCGACTTCTCATACAAACCCAGCCCCGAATACGCCCCCGCCATCGTCTCCATTAACGCCAGCCTGGTCTCTTCATCCTCCACCTCATCCTGGATCCGCTGCGCCCCCCGGTCCAGCAACTCCCGCGTCGACGGTATCGCCCCCAGATTGAACGCCGGATCCGACGCCTGAAACAACCCCCGCAAAAACCTCGCCACCTCCTCCGCCCTCTGCTGCTCCCGCGCAATCTGCCGCTTCTGCACCACCGTCAACCCCGTGAATCCCACCGCCAGCGCCACCGCCACCCCGGCCGCCACCACCGCCGCCTTGTGCCTCTTTACATACTTTGCCGCGATATACCGCAACTGCCCCTGCCGCGCCTCCAGCGGCAAGCCCTCGAGATACCTCTCCAGATCCCCCGCCAGCGCCGCCGCCGATGGATACCTTTCCCCCGCCTCCTCCCGCGTCGCCCGCCCCACGATCGCCGCCAGGTCCCCCTTCACCCGCTCTCCCAGCACCTTCCGCGCCACCACCCCCAGGGAATAGATGTCCGTCGCTGTCGTCAACGCCTCCCCACGCAACTGCTCCGGACTCGCGTACCCCGGCGTCGCCGCCCGGAACGCTGTCGCCGTCTGCTCCTCACCCATCCCCCATTCCGCCTCGTCCAGCGTCTTCGCAATCCCGAAATCCAGCAACTTCGGATGACCCTCGCCCGTCACCAGAATGTTCGACGGCTTCA
>DNFG01000001.1:0-266 GCA_003487005.1 Bryobacterales bacterium | reverse complement strand
CCCGCGCCACCCGCGCCAGCAATCGCACCCTCTCCCGCTCCCCCCATCCCGCCGTCGCCTCCACCAGATCCTTCCCCTCCACATATTCCAGCACCAGATACGGAATCCCCCCCTCCGTCACCCCCCCGTCCAGCAAACGGCAAATGTCCGGATGCTCCAGACTCGCCACAATCTGCCGCTCCGCCTCGAACCGCTCCCGGATCTGCCGAGCCCTCGTCCCCGTCATCACCACCCGCAGAGCGATAGATCGGAAGAGCGGCGGGTGG
>DNFG01000332.1 GCA_003487005.1 Bryobacterales bacterium | reverse complement strand
GTTGGGATGGAGGCGGTATTCGTGGAAGCCGGGAGTCCAGAGGGCTTCGTGGAAATCGAGGCCGCGTTCGTGTTCGACGCGGTATTCGTGGTCGCGGTACCAGTGTTCGGAGGGGGTAAACGCGGCGCCGGGGGCGTGGAGATGGAGGGGGCAGCGGAATCCGGGCTCGGGATGCTGGAGGCTGTGGTAGTCGCGATTGGCAAAGAAGGGACGAAGGCGAAGGGTGGCGGATTGGTCGCAGACGTAGCGAAGGACGGCGGCAGGGCGGCCAGGGAGGAGGAAGAGGGTTTTGTGGACAAGAGCGTCGCCGCAGCGGAAGGTCCAGCGGGGCGGATCGGGCTCGAACGACTCGATCCGTTCATGGCCGCGGAGGGCGAGGTGGCCGGGGTACTGGACGAGGCCGAGGGCGTGGGTCTCGCCGCCGGTGAGGATCTGGTCCTCGACTCTGGCGAAGAGAACGCGGCGTGTGGTGGGCGGAGTGAGGGCAGCGATGAGAAGGGCGTGGTAGCGGCGGGTGGCGAGACCGGCGGCGGTACCCATGGCAAAGCCGCCCGTTTCATTGGTTTCGAGCCATTCGAGGCGGGAGGCGGCGTCGAAATCCCGGCACTTTGCGGCAGTGAGGCGCATCTCCATAGAGAGAGGGGAGAACTCTTTCCATTGCAGCAGGTTTGGAATGGGCAGTAAAATCAAGATTACCCCTCTGGAATCCCAATGCTACGACCCAAAGTAGAAAAGCCGGAAGACCTGAACCCTGTCGAGACGCAGGAGTGGCTGGAAGCGCTTGATCAGGTGATCGAGGAAGGGGGTCCGGACCGGGCCCGCTACCTCCTGGAAAGGCTGGCCCACGAGGCGAGCCGCAACGGCGTACCGGCGGCTTTGTCGGTCAACACGCCCTATTTGAACACCATCCCTCCGGAAGATGAGGTGGCCTATCCGGGCGACCGGGCGCTGGAGCGGCGGATCAAGAGCCTGGTTCGCTGGAATGCGGTGGCGATGGTGGTTCGCGCGAACAAGTACGACGAAGGCATCGGCGGGCACATTTCGACATTTGCTTCCTCGGCGACGCTGGTGGAAGTGGGGATGAACCACTTCTTCCGGGGTTCGATCGGGGATCAACCGGGCGACCTGATCTACTTCCAGGGGCACGCCAGCCCGGGAATGTATTCGCGGGCGTATCTGGAAGGACGGCTGACGGAAGAGCACCTGAAGAACTTCCGGCACGAGTTGCGCGAGCATCCGGGTTTGTCGAGCTATCCGCATCCGTGGTTGATGCCGGAGTTCTGGCAGTTTCCGACGGTTTCGATGGGCCTGGGGCCCATCAATTCGATCTACCAGGCGCGCTTCATGCGTTACCTGGAGAACCGGGGCCTGATTCCGAAGACGGACCGGAAGGTGTGGGCTTTCCTGGGCGACGGCGAAATGGAAGAGCCCGAGTCGACAGGCGCGCTGCGAATTCCGGCGCACGAAAAGCTGGACAACCTGATCTTCGTGATCAACTGCAACCTGCAGCGGCTGGACGGTCCGGTTCGCGGCAACAGCAGCATCATTCAGGAGTTGGAGGGTTCGTTCCGGGGCGCGGGCTGGAACGTGATCAAGGTGATCTGGGGCAGCGACTGGGACCGCCTGCTGGCGAAGGACAAGACGGGCCTGCTGATGCGCCGGATGCACGAGTGCGTCGACGGCGAATTCCAGAATTTCAAGGCGCGCGGCGGCGCTTACGTCCGGCAGGAGTTCTTCGGCAAATATCCGGAGCTGCTGAAGTTGGTCGAAGACATGACCGACGACGAGCTTTACTCGTTGCGACGCGGCGGGCATGACCCGGTGAAGGTGTACAACGCGTACAAGCGGGCGGTGGAGCACACGGGTGCGCCGACGGTCATTCTGGCCAAAACCATCAAGGGTTACGGCCTCGGCGAAGCAGGTGAAGGCCGTAACTTCACACACCAACAGAAGAAGCTGAATGAAGAAGAACTGGTCAAGCTGCGCGAGCGGTTCCAGATCCCGATTCCGGAAGAGACGGTGACAACTGTCTCCTTCTACCGTCCGCCCGAGGACTCGCCGGAGATGAAATACATGAAGGCGCGGCGGGAGGCGCTGGGGGGAGCTTTGCCGGCTCGCATCCCGAGGCCGGTGAAACTGCCGGTTCCGGGGCTGGACGAGTTTGCGGACTCGCTGTCGGGTTCCGGCGGCCGCCCGGTGTCGACGACGATGGCCCTGGTTGCAGTGCTTCGCAACCTGTTGAAGAACAAGGACCTCGGCAAGCTGATCGTGCCGATCATCCCGGATGAAGCCCGGACCTTTGGCATGGAGAGCCTGTTCCGGCAGATTTCGATCTACGCGCCCCACGGGCAGTTGTACAAACCGGTGGATAGCGACCAGTTCCTGTACTACAAGGAAGCGCAAGACGGCCAGATCCTGGAAGAAGGGATCACCGAAGCGGGTTCGCTGGCCAGTTTCACGGCCGCAGGCACGGCCTACAGCAATTTCGGCGTGCCGATGATCCCGATGTATGTGTACTATTCGATGTTCGGCTTCCAGCGGGTGGGCGACGCCATCTGGGCGTTTGGCGACTCGCGCGGCCGTGGCTTCCTGTGTGGGGCGACGGCCGGGCGGACGACGCTGAACGGCGAGGGCTTGCAGCACGAAGATGGACATTCTCACGTGCTGGCGTCGACGGTGCCCAACTGCATCACTTACGATCCGGCGTACGCTTACGAGATCGCGGTGATCATCCAGGAAGGCCTGCGGCGGATGTACGGCAACAACGAGGACGTGTTCTACTACCTCACGGTCTGCAACGAGAACTACGCGCAGCCGAAGATGCCGGAAGGCGACGGCGTGCGCGAGGGCATTCTGCGCGGCATCTACCGCGTGGCGCAGAGCGAGCACGGCCCGGCGCGGATTCAGCTTTGGGGTTCGGCGTCGATGCTGAACGAAGCGCTGCGCGCCCAGCGGATGTTGTGGGAGAAGTTCGAACTGACCGCCGATGTGTGGAGTGTGACGAGCTACAACGAGCTGAGGCGCGACGCCATCAGCTGTGCGCGGTGGAACCGGCTGCATCCGGACGAAGAGCCCCGGAAGCCCTACATCCAGCAGGTGATGGAGCACACGCAGGGACCGATCATCGCGGCCAGCGACTACATGAAGGTGCTGGCCGATCAGTTGTCGCCCTGGCTGAGCGGGCGTTTGACATCGCTCGGCACCGACGGCTTTGGCCGCAGCGAGAGCCGGACGCACCTGCGTCGGTTCTTCGAGGTGGATGCCGAATCAATCACCGTGGCGGCGCTGGCGCAGTTGACGCGCTGGGGCCAGTTTGACGGGCAGCGGGCGCGCCAGGTGGTGCACGAACTCGGGCTGGATCCCGACGCACGCGATCCCTGGATCCGGTAAATGCTGCATCTGACCGAGGACGACGTCCGGCGCCTGCTGCCCATGCGGGACGCCGTGGCGGCGGTTCGCGGTTCATTCGAGGCACTGGCAGGCGGTACGGCGGTCAATCAACCCCGGCGCCGCCTGGTGGTGCCGGCCACGGGTAGTGTCCTGCATCAACTCGCCGGCTGGACCGGCGGCTACTACGGCGCGAAAATCTACTCGACCAACGTCCGCCACGGCGCGATGCACTTCCATGTGCTTCTCTACGACGCCCGGACCGCCGCACCCCTCGCCCTGATCGACGCCAACGCCCTGGGCCAGATCCGGACCGGCGCCGCGACTGGCGTGGCGACGGACCTGCTGGCGCCGGCCACGGTGAAGTCCGTCGCCTTGATCGGCTCCGGCTTTCAGTCCTGGACCCAACTGGAGGCCGTGCTGACGGTCCGCCCGGGCATTCGCGACGTGCGTGTCTACAGCCGGAAAGCCGAAAACCGCGACGGCTTCGCGGCGCGCGCGACGGAGAGTTTCGGCGTGGCGGTGCAAGCGGTGGAGAGCGCGGAAACGGCCGTGCGCGGAGCGGATGTCGTCATCACCTGCACTTTTGCGAAAGACCCGGTCTTCGAGGATGCCTGGCTCAGCGCGCATGCGCACGTGAACGCGGCCGGCTCGAATCAGGCGGGGCGTCGCGAAGTGCCGCCTGAAACTGTGGAACGAACCGCGCTGATTGCGGTGGATTCGCTCGAACAGGCGCGGATCGAGGCGGGCGACCTGCTGCTGGTGAAACCGGCGGAAGCGTGGCCGCAATGGCCGCTGGCGGAGTTGGGTACGCTGCTGGCCAAGCCGGATTTCGTCCGGCCAGACGGTGTAACGCTCTTCAAATCGCTGGGGTTGGGCGTGCAGGATATCGCCGCCGCCGCGCTGGTTTACGAACGGGCGCGGTAGCCTCTCTATTCCTGCATCGCGCTTTGGGTGTCAGCTTCCCGCCATGCCGAAATCTTCAACCGGCGACAGACCCAGCACAGCTCTTCAGTGGAGAATTGTGCGACATCACTGCCACAAACCACACAACGCGCACTGGACTTGCTCTTCCCCCGTTTCGGCGCGGCGACCGGAAGGGGCTGCTCGAGTTTGCTGCTTTTGCTTTTGCGCGTCATGACGTCCTGAATCCAGTTCAGCACACCGGGTGGCACAATTCAATGCGGGAAAGGTCTTAATCCCCGGCAGCCGCGGAGGGCGAGGGCGAAACACCGCGGCGGCGGGCCAGCCAGGCGCGCGTGTCTTCAAGATAGCTGTAGCCGACCGGCACCACGAGCAGCGTCAGAATCAGGCAGAGCGTCTGTCCGCCGATGATCGTGATGGCGATGGCGGAACGGGTGGCGGCGCCGGTCCCGATGGCGATGGCCGTGGGCGCGAGGCCCGCAATGATCGAGAAGGTGGTCATCAGGATGGGCCTGAGCCGAATCCGGTTGGCTTCGAGAATGGCCTCCCGCAGCGGCATGCCCTCTTTCAATAGCCTGTTCATTGCATCAATCTGCAAAATACCGTTCTTCTTGACGATCCCCAGGAGTAGCAGGATGCCGAGGGCCGAAAACAGGTTCATCGAACGCCCGGTGATCATCAGGCTGAACAGCGCGAAGGGAATCGACAGCGGTAGCGTCATCAGGATGATGAACGGGTGAGTCAGCGACTCGAACTGCGCGGCGAGCACCATGTACATGAAGATGGACGCCAGCGAAATCGCCAGTACCATATTCGCGGTGGTCTCCTCCAGAATCCGGACCTGGCCCGAGAACAACAGGCGGTAGCCCGGTGGCAGGCTGAGACCATCAAAGACCTCCTGCACCTTCGCGGCGGCGACACCGAGCGTGTAGCCCTCGGCAACGTTGCCGTAAAGGCCGATGCCGTACTGACGGGCGAAGCGGTCCACTCGCGATGGCCCGGCGCCGCGCTCGATCGAAGCGATCGAATCCAGGCGGATCAGGCCCAGGCGTGAAGAGGGCACCAGCAGGCGGCTCAGCACTTCCTGATCGTCGCGCTGCCCCGGCATCAGGCGCATCGTGACGAGATACTGTTCCCCGCCCTCCTTATACGTGCTGATCTCGTCGTCGCCGGACATCAGCAACCGGACCGCGCTGGCCACGTCGGAAACGCGCACGCCGAGATCGGAGGCGAGTTGCCGGTCGATCTTCACCTGCATCTCAGGATTCGAGAACTGCAGATTGGCGCGCATGTCGGCCAGTTCCTTCTGCTGCATCAGGCGCGCGACCGCCTCGCGGGCGATGGGGGCGAGTTGCTGTAGGTCCGGGCCCAGAATCGTGCCGCGAATGGGCGAGAAGGTCTCGCGGCCGCCCAGCGCATTCGGGAAACGCAAAGCGGGCCTCAGGTACGCGTAATCGCGCAGGATGTCGCGAATCCCGTTGGCCACATTGTTCAGCGGGCCGCGCTCGGAGGGGGACGCGAGCAGAATCGTCATCTGCACCTGCTGAACCCGGTCGAGAAAAGCCGCGGAGGAGGGGACAATGCCGATCACCCCCGGCACCTTTTCGATCTTGCGGGCGACTTCCAGGGAGATCCGCTCGGTGGCTTCGAGCGAGGTGCCCTCGGGCGTCTCCATCGAGATGCCGAGTTCGGACTGGTCCTCCTGCGGCATCCAGTCGCGGCCGATGTTCTGGTATAGCGGGAACGTCGAAGCAAATGTCACGACACTGACCAGCACAATCACCCAGCGGTGCGCCAGCGACCAGTCCAGCAGACGGAGATAGCCGCGCTCCAGCGAAGTCACCTTGTGGCCGTGCGGCGCTCCGCCGCCCTCGCCTTTCCGCTTGATCTTCAGCACCCGCGCGCTCAGCGTGGGCGTCAGCGTGAACGCCACCAGCATGGACACCATGATCGAAAAGGCCATCGTCGAGCCGAACTCGTTCAGGTACCGCTTCGCGTAACCGGACGTGAAGGCGATCGGGACGAAGATGATCACCAGTGAGATCGTCGTCGCCACCACCGCCAGCGAGATCTCGCGCGTGGCGCCAATGGCCGCCGCCTTGGGATCGATGCCCGGCTTTTCCTCCAGCCAGCGATAGATGTTCTCGAGCACAATGATCGCGTCGTCGATCACGATGCCGACCGCGAGCGTCAGCGCCAGCAGGGTCATCGAATTCAGCGTGTAATCGAGGTAGCGCATCACCGAGAAGGTGGTGATGATCGACGTCGGAATCGCAATGGCGGAGATCAGCACCGTCCGCCAGTCCCGAATGAACAGCCAGATGATCAGCGAAGCGAACAGGGACCCAAAAATCAGGTGCTCTTCGAGCGATTCCACCGACTTCTTGATGTAGGTGGCCTGTTCCTTGATTACGGCCAACTTCAGCCCGCCCGGCAACTGGTCGCTGATCTCGGGCACCCGCGCCAGGATCGTGTCCACCACCTTCACGGTGTTCAGTCCGGTCTGGCGGCGGATCTCCATGATCACCGCGGGCTTGCTCTGGTAGTACGCGAACGACCGCCGCTCCGCCATCGCGTCTTCGGCATAACCGATATCGCGGAAGCGAATCGGCACCCCGCCCGCGTTCTTGATGATGATGTCGTTGAACTGCTCGATCGTCTCGACCCGGCCCATCGTCCGGACGCCCACTTCCGAAGCCCCGCGCACCATCCGCCCGCCCGGAGATTCGATGTTCTCCTGCCGGACCGCCCGCTCCACGTCCTGGGCCGTCAGGCTGTAGCCGTTCATCTTGTTGATGTCCAGCATCAGGTTGATCTGACGTTTGCGCCCGCCCGACAGGTCGATCGACGCCACCCCGTCTACGGTCTCCAGTCCCCGCCGGACGATCTTGTCCGCCACTTCCGTGATCTCGCGAATCGGCCGGTCGCCATAGAGGGCCAGCGTCACCACCGGGTCCGAATCCGGGTCCGCCTTGCGCACCGTCGGCGGCAACGCGTTCACCGGCAACTGGCGCTGAGCCCCCGACACCTTCTCGCGTACGTCCTCCACCGCCTCGCCGATATCCTTCTCCAGGATGAACGTGATGACCATGAACCCGCCGTTTTCGCTCGTGATACAGCGCAGTTCGTCGATGCCCGAGATCGACGACACCGCCTCCTCCAGCGGCAGCACCATCTGCGAGACAACCTCCTCCGGACTCGCCCCCGGCAATCGGTAGTTCACATACACCGTCGCCGGATCGGACTTCGGGAACAGATCCACCCCCAACCCCAGAAAGCTGAAGAAGCCCATCACCACCAGGAACATGATGAGCATGAAGGCGAAAACGGGCCGTTGAACGCAGATTTCTGATAAACGCACGGACTGACGATCTCCCTTGCTGTGGACGCGGATCTATCTGACAGGGATGTCACCAGAGTACCGGAAAGTTACTGCCCGGAGTCAGGCGGCGATATAATTGGAGGTTTATGTCCAAAATCGCTTTTCTCTTCCCGGGCCAGGGTTCGCAGGCGGCCGGAATGGGCCAGGCGCTCGCCACCCAGTTCCCCGCCGCGCGCGCCATTTTCGAGCAGGCCGATAGCGCCCTTGGCTTCCCCCTCTCCACGCTCTGTTTCGAAGGCCCCGACGATCAGCTCAAACTCACCGAAAATACCCAGCCCGCCTTGCTCACCGTCTCAGCCGCCGCTTTCGCCGTTCTCAATGAACTCGGCTACCGGCCCGATTTCGTCGCGGGCCACAGCCTTGGCGAATACTCCGCGCTCGTCGCCGCCGGGTCGCTCCGGTTCGAGGATGCCGTCCGCATTGTCCGCAACCGCGGCCGTTATATGCAGGAAGCCGTCCCCGCCGGCGTCGGCGCCATGGCCGCCTGGCTGATGCCCCCGCTCGATCAGGTGGACCGGATCCTCGCCGAAGCCGCCGAGGGCGAAGTTGTCTCCGCAGCCAATTTCAATTCGCCTACCCAACTCGTTATCGCCGGCCATGCCGGCGCCGTCGCCCGCGCCAACGATCTCGCCAAGGCCGCCGGAGCCAAACGCGCCGTCCCCCTGCCCGTCAGCGCCCCCTTCCACTGCTCCCTGATGGAACCCGCCCAGCAGCGCCTCAAGGCCGACCTCGACGCCGCCCCGTTCGCTGGCCTGGGCTGCCCCCTCGTCAATAATGTCGATGCCGCCCTCGTCACCAGTGGCGCCGCCGCCCGCGAAGGCCTCTATCGCCAGGTCCCCAGCCCCGTCCGCTGGACCGATTCCATCCGCCTGCTCCTCGATCAGGGCGTCACCCGCTTCGTCGAAGTGGGACAGGGCGCCGTCTTGTGTGGTTTATTGAAACAGATTGATCCGGGTGCCCGCAGCGCCAAGTTCGGCGACCCGGCGGATTTGGAGAAACTTCGTGAACTTCTGGACTAACGCACTCGCCGCGGCCGCGCTGCTCGCCCTGCCGCTCGCCGCCCAACAGAAAAGCCTGCTCGACCGTGAACCCGCGGGCTGGATCGACGTCATGCCCGGCCCCAAACTCGAGGGGTGGACCCGCCTCAAAATCCGCGACACCGCCGAGGACTCCGCCCGCCAGTGGCAGCGCCACGGCGACACCCTCCTCTGCGCCGGCGATGGCGGCCACGACTGGAT
>DNFG01000331.1 GCA_003487005.1 Bryobacterales bacterium | reverse complement strand
CTTCGCGCTTCATGACGAGTTCGCCGGACGGCATCACCGGCGCCGGCGCCCCGGCCGCCGTCCACGGCATCTCGAACTGGTCCCATGCCAGCAAATGGCCTTGACGAGCCCAATTTGTGTCCTGTTTCAGCACAAAACGCAGCGTTAAGTGGTATTCGACCCCCGGCGCGGGCGTCACCTTCGGCAGCGGCAGCACAAACGCCCTCTCCTCGCCCGGCGCCAGCGCCAGCGCGGGCACCACGCCCGCCCCAATCGCCTCGCCATTCGCCAGTAACTCCCAACGCCCTTCGGCGATGTCCGACGCGCGCGTGAAATCGTGCCAGTTCTTGATGAAGACTTCACCCTTCGCCAGATCTCCCGGCCGCGCATGCAGGTACCTGTACACATACTTCAGCGCGTGCAGGCCCGGGTGCGGCTCCCGGCCGGACGAAACCAGTCCGTTCATGCAGAAATTGCCGTCGTTGTGGAGTCCCGCCTTGTCCTCCCACCAGCCTCCGTAAGCGAAGAAATCGCGGCGGCCCGAAAGCTCGCGCCACGCGCCCGGCACCGGTTGCCGGATCCCCTGGTCCACCCAGTCCCACACAAACGCTCCCTGCGCGTTGTTATCCGCGTAAAACAGGTCCCAATACTCCTGCAAACCGCCATTCGAATTGCCCATCGCGTGCGTGTACTCGCACAGAATCAGCGGCATCGAACGCCGTTCCGACGCCAGTTTGGCGCTCCGCTCCGCGCTCGGGTACATGAACGAATTGATGTCGGCGTTCAGTCCATCGTTCGCCGTGCTCCCCTCGTTATGAAACGGCCGCGACGGATCCCGCAGCTTCGCCCACTCGAACGCCGCCCGCGCGTTCTCCCCGTCGCCCGATTCGTTGCCAAACGACCACGAAATGATCGACGGATGGTTCTTGTCCCGCTCCACCATCCGCCGCACGCGGTCCAGCAGCACCGCCTTCCATGCCGGATCATTGATCAGCCGGTTCCGCCGGTCGTTGCCGTAGTGATGGATCTCGATATTGGCCTCGTCCATCACATACAGCCCATACTCGTCGCACAACTCATAAAACCGCGGCGCATTCGGATAATGCGACGTCCGCACCGCGTTCACATTGAACTGCTTCATCAACTCCAGGTCCCGCCGCATCAATGCTTCCGTCGGCACCTTCCCCCGGTCCGGGTCATGTTCATGCCGGTTCACCCCCTTGATCAGCACCGCCCGCCCGTTCACCAGCAGTTTGCCGCCCTTGA
Organism: Bryobacterales bacterium; assembly: GCA_003487005.1. Taxonomy (GTDB): domain Bacteria; phylum Acidobacteriota; class Terriglobia; order Bryobacterales; family Bryobacteraceae; genus PNKE01. The sequence goes on along the minus strand of DNFG01000331.1, from coordinate 19,133 downwards.
TCTCAACCTGCCGGAACCCCACGCGCAGCGGAATCACCGCCACGGCCCGCCCGCCTGCGTCCCGTTGCGTCAATAACATCTGGTACAAAACCGGCGACTCCGCCGACCACAGCCGCGCATTAGCCACCCGGACCGTGAACTCCACCTCGGCCCCCGCCGGCTTCACCTGCGCCGGCGCCACCGCTCGCCCTTGTGCGTCCAGCAGTTCCAGCGCCAGTGAATCCGCCGGGTTGGCCATCGACGCCTTCACCCGCAGCGTCGCGTCGCGATAGCTTCCATCCAACTCCGTTCGCACTTCGATATCGCGCACCCGCGACTCCGGCGCCGCCCACAGGTACACGTCCCGGAAGATGCCCGACATCCGCCACATGTCCTGGTCTTCCACGAACGAACCGTCGCTGTATTGATAGACCTCCACCGCCACCACGTTCTCACCCGGCTTCAGCATCTTCGTGATGTTGAACTCCGCCGCCGTCCGCGAATCCTCGCTATAACCCGCTTTCTGGCCGTTGATCCACACATAAAAGGCCGAATCCACGCCTTCAAAGTGCAAAAACACCTGCTTTCCCTGCCAGCCCGCCGGAACCACGAACGTCCGCCGGTACGACCCCACTTCATTCTTCTCGCGCGGCACCACCGGAGCCTCGCGCGGGTTCTGCGGGAACGGATACAGAATGTTCGTGTACACCGGCCGTCCGTAGCCGTGCATCTGCCAGTTCGATGGCACCGGCAGCAGCGGCCAGCCCGCGTCCACGAATTCCGCCCGGTAGAACTCCGCCGGACGCGCCGCCGGCGACGGCGACCAGTGGAACCGCCACGCCCCGTTCAACGACCGGAACCAGCCCGACCGCGCCCGGTCGTTCGTCAGCGCCGATTCGCGCTCCGGGTGGACCTGAAACGTCGACCGAGGCGCTTCCGCTCCCACCTGAATGACCGCCGGATCGGCCCATTCCTGCGCGAATCCCCCCGCGCTCAAAATCAGAAATACCGGCAAAAAGTGGCGCATCGCTCGCTCCCGTCCGCCAAACTATCACAGCCCGCGACGCTTCACCCCGCCGCCCCTCTGTGACATCCTAATGGAATGTTCCGGGCGCTCCTCTTCCTGGTCCCCCTGTTCGCCTTCGCCGCCGAACCTGCCTGGCAGCCCATCTTCGACGGCCGCACGGGCAATGGCTGGAAGGTCTATCGCAGCCACGGCTTCCCCGAACACGGCTGGGAGGTCGAAGAACACGAAGCCGCCCTCCATGCCGTCCACGGCAACATGATGGCCTGCCTCGCCACCGAAGAGATCTACGACAACTTCGAACTCAGCTTCGAATGGAAGATCTCGCCCGGCGGCAACGCCGGCGTCTTCTACTCCAACCGCAAATGGAATGAACAGGGCAACTACCGCGTCCACTCCTCACGCGGCCAGGAATATCAGATCCTCGACGACGAACTCAGCGCCGAAGGCGCCGTCGCCCACAAATCCGCCGCCTCGCTCTACGGCAAAGTCGCCCCCATCCCCGACAAGCCTCTCCGTCCCGCTGGCGAATGGAACACCGGCAAGATCATCGTCCAGGGTCTCTACGCCGAACACTGGCTGAACGGCGTCCGCGTCCTGAGCTACTGGCTCAATCCCGACGAAAAAGTCGCCTCGCCCATCGTCCTCCAGCACCATCACGACGAAGCCTGGTTCCGCAACCTCCGCATCCGCCGCCTGCCGTGATCCTGCTGTTCCTGCTCGCCGGCATCCCGCTCTTCGATGGCGCATCCACCGCCGGCTGGCAGGAATACCTCGGCTCGCGCTTCCCCGAAAAGCACTGGGAGATCCGCGACGGTGCCCTTTGCGCCAAGCCCGGCTCTTACCTGCAGCCCGACCTCGCCACCACCCGTGAATTCCAGGACTTCGACCTCTCCTTCGAATGGCGCATCGCCGAAGCCGGCAATTCCGGCGTCTTCTACCGCGTCCAACCCGCGGGCGGCGGCCCCAAAGGCTGGTTCCTCCGCCGCTGGGGCAAAACCGGACTCGGCCTCGCCCTCGAATATCAGATCCTCGACGACCCCCACCACCCCGACGGCCGCAACCCCCAAACCTCCGCCGCCGCCCTCTACAACCGCGCCGCCCCCAGCAAAGACAAGCCCCTCAAGAAAGCCGGCGAATGGAATACGGCCCGGATCCGCGTTCAGGGCCTCAAAACCGAACACTGGCTCAACGGCGAAAAGGTCCTCGAAGCGGACCTCCCGCCCGAATTCCGCCTCGCCTCCCCCATCCTCCTCCAACACCACGGCGCACGGGCGTGCTACCGCAATCTCGTGCTGACGCCGCTCGAATAACCCATCACGGCCGCACCGGCAGTGTTACTAACAGCGAGCCCACGCGCCCCGTGCCCGGATCACACAACGCAATCCGGATCGCCGCGGCGCCCGGCTTCAACTCGATCCTGCGCCGGTAGGCGAAGCCTTCGCCGCTCGCCCTGCGGGCGCTCTCGGTGGTCAGGTCCAGGGGAACCTCGTCGGTGAAATCGTCTACCACCGCTCCCTCGGATGTCCGTTGCGCGTAGCGAACGTCAAACTGGCCCGTGTATCGATCACCCTGCTTTTCCAGAATGATCGACCCAGGATCGGCAGTCACCACCAGCGTCACCGTCCCCTCCCCCACTTCCTCGAACCGGCCGCTGAGTCCGATCTCCAGTGCGTCCAGAGGGCTCGTCATCGCATCATCCAGCACCCGGTTGCGTGTATCCAGATCAAGCGGATCGAGAGGCCGGGCATAGTAGCCTGCGCGGTGGCGCACCTCCAGTCCCTTCCGCTTCACCCGTACTTGCAGTTTCATGTACTGCCCAGTCCAATTGCCGTGCCTGGGCCGGAAGGCGAGCCGGTATACCGTCTGCCCGTCCGCCACGGCTTCGCGCACCGCCTTGGCAAGATGGTTTGTCCCGATGAACGCCCGCCCGCCAGTGCTCTCAGCGATGCCCATCATGATGTGCGTGCTTGTGTTTGGACCCGCCATGCGAATCTGCGGCAGCGTTCGACCCGTGGGATTCTCCGCCAGGAACGACCGCTGGCTGCGCACCCCCGCGGAATCCACCACGGATATAGCCACATTCGCGTCATTTAGCGCGTCGAGTGTCCGGTACCAGAGGCTCGGATCTGTCCCGATAATCGCGTTCAGCGACAGACCCGCGGTCACCCAGATCAGCGTCTTTCGCCCCGGCAAGGCGCTCAGGTGCGCCCCGATGCCCCGCAGCGCCCACATCGTAGTAAAAGCGCGGAGATAGAACTCGTGCCTCTTCGTCAAATCGGGAACGTTCAGGTTCGGCGCGCCGATTCGCCCTTCCACCGGATCTCCGGCTGTCGCGAAATCCGTGACCAGCGAATTCGTTCCGCCCGCCTCCCGCAGCCGCCGTAATCTCTCCACCAGGCGAACGCTGTCCTCTGAATAGTCATGCAGAATCCGCAGCCCGCCCGCACCCAAAACGTACAGGCCCCAGCGGGCCTCCACATCCCCCCTCTCGATGACTTCCGCCGCCGCTCTGGCGGCGTAGTACTGCTCCTCGAACGACGCATTGAATGCATCCACCAGAATCGTGATCAATGGCGCCTGCTCCGCGTCCGGCGCCTGCCGGTTGGTGAACACCCGCTCTTCCGGCCGGGAATCCGGCATCCTCGGGCGTGGCTCCGTCTGGCGGATGTCCAGCAGGCCAAAAAACTCCAGGTCCTGCCGCACGCCATTCTCCCTTAATTCGAAATCACTTGCGGAGAGATCGCGGACAGGCTGGCGCGATTTGCGGTCCGTGACGACCACCGGCACTTCCACCAGTCGCGTGTCCGTCCGGAACACCACATCCTCTTCGGGAGCGGGGCCGGGGCGTTGCGCCGCGGCTGGCACGGCCAGGGAAATAGCGAGGCACAGACATGCCCGGATCGCCATAATCGCCCACTATATCAGGGTGTGAAGTGCTGCTAAATCGTCATCGCCCCATACCCGCCGTCCACCCGGATAATCGCCCCCGTCACAAAACTCGCCGCCTTGTCCGAGGCCAGAAACACCGCCGCGCCGACCAGTTCCGAAGCGTCGCCGAAGCGGTTCATCGGCGTGTGGCCCATGATCTTCGCCACCCGGTCCTCGGTCAACACCTTCCGGTTCTGTTCGGCCGGGAAGAAGCCCGGCAAAATCGCATTCACCCGGACACCCTGCGTCGCCCACTCCCGCGCCAGGAACTGCGTGATCTGGTTCACCCCGCCCTTCGCGACTGAATACGTAAACACCTTCGACAACGGCGGTCCCGAGGAGGCCGACGAGATGTTGATCACCGATCCGCCGTTGCCCGACTCCACCATCTGCTTCCCAAACACCTGGCACGCCAGAAACACGCTCTTCAGGTCCACGTCCAGAATCCGGTGCCACTCCTCTTCCGAAATATCGAAGAACGGCGTCGCCGAATTGATCCCCGCCGCGTTCACCAGGATGTCCACCTTCCCGAACTCCGCCAGCATCGCCGCCAGCGCCGCATCGAGGTCGGCACGGCTTGCCGCATCCACTTTCACCGCCAGCGACTTCCGCCCCAGCGCCGCAATCGCGTCCGCCCCTGCCTGCGCGGCGTCGAAATTGAAGTCCAGAATGGCGACATCGGCCCCGGCCTTCGCCAACCCGCGGGCCATTTCGCCGGCGAGGACTCCGCCTCCACCAATCACCGCCGCCACTTTGCCGTCCAGGGAGAATAGATCGTTCATGTCGAGACCTCGCTACCGTTATACCACCGCTTTGGGTCTGATTCTCTGATTCAGGACTTGCCAGCCAATAGTACTAGGCCAGGTTGGCATTGTCATCTCGTCTGCCCCCCGCAACACTGAATTGTGGGGGGAGTGCTCCCTTCCACGCTGGATGAGGACAATGCCGCGGCCCGAACAGGATAATTGGAAACCCGTCGAAGTCGCGCGTCTGCTCGCTCTCGTCGAGACCGAGCGCCGCTACTACCAGGAACTGTTCGCGGCCCTCCCTGTCCCCGCCGCTGTCCTCGATGATCAGGTCGCGCTCGTTGCGGTCAATCGGGAGTTCCGCCGGCGGTTCAACCTGGAATATCAGGAACTTGGAAGGCTGCGCCTCCCCGACCTTCTGCCGTCGCCCATCCTCGATGAAGCCGCTGCCCGCATCATCGACGGCCGCGAAACCCGGGCCGAAGCCAGCGTCGAGGTGGGTCTCCGGGAACCCCGCACCTACCGCGTTGCTCTGCAGCGCACCCAGGGCTGGCAGGATGGCGATACCTCCGAGATCCTACTCACTGTCGAGGAGACCACCGCGGTTGACGCCCCCGCCGCCCCTGCTGTGCCCGCCCCACTCACGGCCTGGACGTTGGATCCGCAGGCTGAAGCCTTCCTTTGGGTCTGCCCCGAATGTGAACAGCGTCTGGGCATTCCCGAGGGCGCGTGGCAATCTGTTTCCGTCTGGGCTGAAACCCGCGTCCATCCTGCCGATCGCGAGAGGTATCTCGGTTTCTATCGGGAGACTCTCCTCCGTGATGGCCACGGCGTCCTTGAGTACCGGCTTTATGACGGAGGCGCCGGGCCCCACAGGGTCCGGGAATTCGTCACACGCGGAGGGGATGGCCGTTTCCACGGTATCACTCTCGACACCACCACCGACGAACGCGCGCACCGCCGCGACCGCGAGCGGGCCAAGCGCGAGGCTCTCGAACGCTTGTCCGGCCGACTTGCCCACGTCGCAAACAACCTCCTCATGATCATCAGTGGATACTCCGAGGAACTCATGGAGGACCTCACCGAGGAGGACCCCCGCCGCACCGATGTCGAAGAGATCATCCGCGCCTCAGCCCGGCTCGCTGGCCTTACCACGCAACTGACCGGTTTCGCCCGGCCTTCGCCCCCCGCAGCCGGGTCTTTCTCATGGCAGCAGGTGATCCCCCTTCTTCAGCCCGGCGCTCCGCCCGATGATTCCGGCTGGCTGATTGAGGGCAGCGCCCCTTCGCTCACGCAGTTCGTCCAGGAGATCCGCCGCGCCAGCAAAGCCTTCTGCCCCCCTGGCGAAGCGCCCGCCGTCTCCCTCGTCGAGTCCGCCGAGCCCGGTTATGTCGACATCCAGATCACCCTGCCCGGGCTCACTCCACAGGCCGCCGACACCCTTTTTGAGCCGTTCAGCGGCCCCCGAGAGGGTCCCGATCCCCCGCTGGGCGCCGCCGCGTACATCTCACCCCTTGAAACCGCCGGCATGGCCGTCGATCTCGACCCGGCGGAAGCCATTATCGTCATCCGGGCTCAAGCCCGGCGATCTGGACATTCCGCCGTCGCCGAACCTGAGCCAGACGCCTCTGATCCGGCCCCGTCCGGCCCAACGGTTCTCCTGGTCGAAGACGAAGACGGCATCCGTTCCCTGATCGAAAAGGCACTCACCCGGGCTGGCTACCAGGTGTTCAGCGCCCCGTGGGCCGAAGAAGCCCTGAGTCTCGCCCAGAAACTCGAGAAACCCGCCGAACTGCTCATCTCCGACATCGTCATGCCCGGCGCCGGCGGCCGTGAAGTCGCCGAACAACTCCGCGCACGCTGGCCGGCGCTCCGCGTCCTGTTCATCTCCGGCCACCACGACGATTCCGTACTGCAGCAGCAGATCGTGTCCGGCCGTGCCGCCGGAGTCACCCTCCTGCTCCGCAAACCCTTCACCCTCAACGAATTACTCAGTTCCGTCGAAACCCTACTCGGCCGCCAGCGGGCCGCCGGCGCCGGCGCCCCCTAGCCGCGAACCAGCCCCTACGGCGCAATCCGGTAACACGCCATCTCCGTCGTGTTCCTGACCAGCAGGCGTCCTTCGGCCATCGCCGGGACGTTCCACGTTTTGCCATCCAGCGCCCCGAACCGAGCCACCTCTTCGTGCTTCGCCCGGTTCGCCTTCACCAGCACCACTTCGCCCTGCTCGGTCGTCACCACCAGATGCCCCTGCGCCAGCAGCAACTGCCCGTAGCCATACCGCCCGCCTTTCCACAGCCGTTTGCCCGTCGCGACATCCATCGCCGCCAGAATTCCCTCGTCCAGCCCGTAAATCACCCCCTCGTGCAGCACCACGTTGTTGAACTTCGCCTTCATCGCCTGGCTCGACCACCCGTCTTTTGCCACAAAACCGTCGCCCGAACGCACAATATCCACCAGTTTTGCCCCTGTTCCATAGCCCGAAGTGAGCACAATCTGTGATTCCCCCGTCACCACCGGCATGGCACTGTTCACGTCGTAGGACGTCTTCCAGGGCGTTTCCCAGAGCAGTTTTCCGTCTTCAATCGACAGCCCCACCGCCCGTTCCGCCGTCAATGCCAGTATCTGCCGCTGCCCCGCCAAAGTGACCACCATCGGCGTCGCGTAAGCGGCCTTGTCGTCCAGCACGCCCCACACTTTCGCTCCCGTCCGCTTGTCGTAAGCCACCACGGACCGCCCTCCGCTGCCGCCCGGCAACACCACCACCTTCCCGTCCACCACCAGCGGGGCCGCCGACATCGCCCACTGCACGTTCGGCGCTCCGTTCTCCTCAAGAATGTTCTTCCGCCACACCGTCTTGCCCGACTGCGCCTCCAGGCACCGCAATTCGCCTTCGGCCCCCAGCGCATACACCCGGCCCTCGTCGTAGGTCGGCGTCGCCCGTGGGCCTGGTCCGCCCATGGCCTCCTGGAAATCGCCCTTCCATGCCGTGGCCCACCGCTGTTTACCGGTCGCGAGGTCGTACGCGGCCGCCACTTCCTCGCTCCTCCGCTGCTCGATCGTGAAGACCAGCCCATCGGCCACCACCATCGATGCATAGCCGCCTCCGACCGGACGCCGCCACTGCTCGTTCAACCCTTTCCCCGGCCACGCCGTCAGAATCGGGGTCTCGGTGTAATGGCCGTCCCGGTTCGGCCCGTAAAACGAGGGCCATGGGGCCCGCGCCATCACTTTCACGTCCTCCACCGGAATCGCGGCCTCGGGCGCTGCCGATTCGGCTTCCACGGGAATCTCCGCCGCTGGAGCCGCCGCCTCCTCCGCCGCCAGTTTCTCGATCTGCTCGATGTGTTTGTCCGCCTTGTGGAAACTGAACATCGGACGCGAGCCCGTCCCGTCCAATTCCACTTTCATTCCCAGTGCAAACAGCACGCCAATCACCACCGCCACCGCCACGATCGCATAGAGGCCGTACTTGAGGAATCGCATTACCCCATTGTAGGTCTCGCCGAAAACCGGAGCCGCGAGTCTGATAAAGTAAAACCGCCATGACGCGGGATCTCGAAGCTCTTTACCATCAACGCCATCGCCGCTATACCGCCGCCATGCGGCTGGGCATCCCCGACGCCGTCCCCGTCCGCCCGTTCGCGGCCGAATTCACCGCCGCCCACACCGGCATGACCTGCCAGCAGGTCACTCACGACTACCGTCTCGCCTTCGATGCCGTCATCCGCTGCTGCCTGGACTATGACTGGGACGCCGCCGTGCCCAACATGGTCTATGTCTGGACCGGTCTCACCCACGCCGCGGGGCTGAAGTACTACGCCGTCCCCGGCCTCGATATCCCCGCCGATGTCGCCTTCCAGTACCGCGAACCCGCCGAAGACAATGCCTGGATGCGCCGCGAGGACTACGACGAGTTCATCGAGAACCCCGAAACCTTCCTCTGGAACACCTGGCTGCCCCGCGTCTCCCGGTCGTTCGACAACGGCTCCTCCTCCCGCGCCCTCGCCACCAGCGCGTGGGCCATGGCCGACTATTTCACCGCTTTCGGCCCCCAAATCGAGCGCATGAAGCGCGAAACGGCGACAGTTTCCGCCATTTGCGGCATGTTGAAGGCCCCTTTGGACGTTCTCGCCGACAAGTTCCGCGGCTATCTCGGCCTCGCTTTCGACCTCAAGGAATGCCCCGACAAGGTGATGGCCGCGTGCCGCGCCCTCGAGCCTTACCTTGCCGCCGTCGCCCTCGGCGGCCTCGACCCGGCCCGCGAAATCCCCATTCCCATCTGGATGCACCGCGGTTGCGTCCCCTTCATCTCTTACAAGGAGTTTGAGGAGATCTACTGGGCCACCCTCAAGCCCACCGTCGAGGCGATTATCGCCCGCGGCAATCAGGTCCTCTTCTATGCCGAAGGCAAGTGGGACGCCCACCTCGAAGCCTTCGCCCAACTTCCCAAAGGCGGCATCGTCTTCCACATCGACCGCACCAACCCCGCTAAAGCCCAGGAGATCCTCGGCGGGCACTTCGCCCTCTCCGGCGGCGTTCCCAACGCCCTGCTCGCGTTCGGATCGCCCTCCGAAGTCGAAGCCAAGTGCAAGGAACTGATCGACCTGCTCGGCCGCGAAGGCGGCTACATCATGGACGCCTCCGCGATCATGCAGAACGACGCCCGCCCGGAAAATGTCCGCGCCATGACCGATTTCACCCGCCGCTACGGCGTCTATCGGGACACCCGCGAGTCCATCCTCGAACTCCCCCCCGCCGCGGTGCCCGCTGCGCCGCCCGAGGATCCCTTCAAGCGCATCGAAGCCGAGATGAACGGCCGGGCTTCCGCATATATCTGGCACCTGGTGCTGAGTTTTTGACAGATGGCGCCCACTAGGGCGAAACGTTCGCCCGTTCCGCGCCGTCTCCTCTCCGGAGGAAGAGGACGGAATGAACCTGTCAGCGTTCAGCGCTTTCTGTGCTCTCCTGTTCATTGCCGGCCCCCCGCTGGCCGCGCAGTCCCACACCTCTCCGCTGCCGCCGGAGGTCTTGAACCTCTCCCGCATTCGCCGCCTCGTCACGTCGTCCGCCGCGCAAGTCCCTGATTACGCGTGCCTCCAGACCGTCCAACGATTCGCGCGCCGCTCCCCCACTCAACCATTCCGTCCCCTCGACACCGTTCAGCTTGAGGTGGCCATCATCGCGAACAAGGAAGTGTACTCCTGGCCCGGCGCCGAAACCTTCGAGGACCTCAGTCCCGGAGCCATCGTCTCGGCAGGCACCGTCTCCACAGGCGAATTCATCCAACTGCTCCGGGCCGTCTTCACCGGCGGAACCTCCACTATTACGTGGCACGGCGTCGAAACCCTCCATGGCCGCCCCGCCCTCCGCTACGACTGGAAACTGCCGCTGTTTGGTCACCAAACGCATGTCTCGCTTCAAGGCGGCTCCGGGGTTGTGTCCCAGGCAGGCTCCTTCTGGGCCGACGCCGAATCGTTCGAACTCCTCCGCCTCGAATCCCACGCCGACGAGATACCTCCTGGCCTCCCCCTCGCCGAAATGGTCAGCCGCATCGACTACGGCAGAATGACCATCCATGGCCGTGAAATCTGGTTTCCCCAGTCAGCCGAATTGCATCTCGTCAAGACCGACGGCATGGAGACCCGAAACCTCATCGAATTCAGCCACTGCCGCCAGTATGGCGCCCAGTCCGAACTGCGCTTTGATGACCCTGCCCCCACCACGCCGGCGCCGGCCCCCGTCCCCCTCCAACGCGTCATCCTGCCAGCCGGAGTGTCGCTCGACGTCCGCCTCGAGGTCGAGATCGATTCCGCCATCGCGCGCGTGGGCCAACCGGTCACAGCCCGTCTCGGCGCCGATGCCGTCCACCGCGGGAAGACCCTCCTGCCTGCGGGCGCCCTCATCCACGGCCGAATCCGCCGCCTCGAACGCTCTTCCGAACTCGCGCCCCACTTTGTCGTCGGTCTCGAATTCACTTCGATCGAAAGCGATTCCGCCCGCGCCCGTTTCTATGGCCAACTCGAAAGAATCCAGTCCATTGCCGGGGTATCCCTGACGCTGCGCCGCTCCAGCCAGGACAAGCCCATCGAGTTCCCCACCACCGCCGGCGCCCCGGGCTTCCGCGTCCACCGCAGCCAATCCGAGGTACTATTTGCCCGCGAAATCCCCGGCGTCGGCTCCTTTTTCGTCTCGGGTGAACGGTTCAAGCTGCCCAAAGGGCTTAGAATGACCTGGCGCAGCACCGAAGCCCCCCGTCCCTGACGTGCCCGGCCGAGTCAACGCGTGAGGCCAGTCCCGCACCCCCTTTCTTGCCGCTGATGGGCCCGAACAGTGGCATCAGGCGGCAGAGACGATGTTCAGGTCGATTCCCCCAATTGGGGGGATCTGCAACTGACGACTCAATCGGAACAGAAGCCAGTCCTCCAGAGCGTCCTCCAACTCCTCCCGGCACTTCTCCAGCGTCGGAGCATTCGCCCAAACCCCCTCCAGCCCCGGGATCGATCCGAAGAACCCTTCATCGCCCGGCAGTATTTCATAGGCCGCCTGGTGAAGGGCAGCCCGAATGTACCGAGTCAGCATACTCATATCCTAACGGCAATCCTGCCCCGTGCGCCATTCTTCCCCTCACTGGGTCATTTCCCCCACCTCGATGGACAAAGAAAGGGGCTCAACACGGCGGAGCCTCCCGGCCCCCGGCCGCGTTGAGCCCTCTGCGGAGGAGCTGAATCTTTACTCAACCAGACTAATCACCGCCGTCGGGCAGTTGGTCACGCAATCCTCGCAACCATCACAGTTTTCAGGGTGATCCACCGTCGGTTTGCCGTCGTCGTCGAGTCCGTACACGTCTTTGGTGCAGTACTGGAGGCACGCCTGATCGGCGATGCAGTTATCAAGATCAATCACGGGATGAATAGCCATGGCACTCTCCATCCCTGCAATCACCATGCCAAATCAGACCCGGTGGTCCACTATGCCGGATTTTCCGAATTGTGACCAATCACCTGTTGTATTCCACAACGCAAGCGCGAGAACATGGAAGAGTAAAGGACTTTTCTGTCGGGAACCCTGCTCATGAAACCTCTCAAGTCTTCCAAACCCGAATCCGCCCATGACATCCTCGGGCACGAGGCGCACCCGCTCGACCCCTTCTTCAAACCGCGTAACGTCGCAGTCATCGGCGCTACCGAAAATCCAGGCAGCGTCGGCCGCACCACGCTGTGGAATCTGATGAGCACTCCGTTTGGCGGTGCTGTCTTCCCCGTCAATCCCAAACGCGACAACGTCCTCGGCATCAAGGCCTACAAGAGCGTTCACGAGATCCCCGCCGGGATCGATCTCGCCGTTGTTGTCACCCCCTCCAAACTCATCCCCGGAATCATCAAGGAATGCGGCGAAGTCGGCTGCACTTCCGCGGTCGTCATCTCCGCCGGTTTCAAGGAAGCCGGTGAAGAAGGCAAGGAACTTGAGCGCCAGCTCCTCGCCAACGCCAAGGCCGCCAACATGCGCATCATCGGCCCCAACTGCCTCGGCATCATGGTGCCTCCCTCCGGCCTCAATGCTACCTTCGCCTCGGGCATGGCCCGCACGGGCAATGTCGGCTTCCTGTCGCAGTCGGGTGCCCTCTGTACCGCCGTTCTCGACTGGTCCCTCCGCGAAATGGTCGGCTTCTCCGCCTTCATGTCCCTCGGCTCGATGGCCGATGTCGGCTGGGGCGACCTGATCTACTACCTCGGCAACGATCCCAAAACCCGCTCCATCCTCATCTACATGGAGAGCGTCGGCGATGCCCGCAGTTTCCTCTCCGCCGCCCGTGAAGTCGCTCTCACGAAGCCCATCATCGTCATCAAGGCCGGCCGCACCGCCGCCGGTTCCAAAGCCGCCGCTTCCCACACCGGTTCCATGACCGGATCCGACGACGTCCTCGACATCGCCTTCCAGCGATCCGGCGTTCTGCGCGTCAACGACATTGCCGAACTCTTCTACATGGCCGAGGTCCTCGCCCGCCAGCCTCGCCCCAAGGGCCCGCGTCTCACCATCTTGACCAATGCCGGCGGCCCCGGCGTCCTTGCCGCCGACGCCCTCCTGCTCGGCGGCGGTGAACTCGCCGAACTCTCCGAACAAACCATCGCCGAACTCGACAAGGTCCTCCCCTCCGTCTGGTCCAAGGGCAATCCCATCGATATCATCGGCGACGCCGAACCCGCCCGCTACGCCAAGAGTCTCGAGATCGCCGCCAAGGACCCCCACTCCGACGGCCTCCTCGTCATCCTCACTCCCCAGGCGATGACCGACTGCACCCAAACCGCCGAGCACCTCCGCCCCTACGCCAAACTCGGCGACAAACCCGTCCTCGCCTCCTGGATGGGCGGCGTCGATGTCGCCGCCGGCGAACAGATCCTCAACGCCGCCGGCATCCCCACCTTCGCCTACCCCGATACCGCCGCCCGCATGTTCAATTACATGTGGAAGTACACCCGCAATCTCTCCGCCCTCTACGAGACCCCCCGCCTCGCCGAAGGCGCCGAGGCCGAACACGCCCGCGCCTCTGAAATCATTGAAAAGGTCCGGCTGAGCGGCCGTACCATCCTCACCGAGATCGAATCCAAGGATGTCCTCGCCGCCTACGGCATCCCCATCCTCCCTTCGATCATCGCCACCACCGAAGACGATGCCGTGGCCGCCTCGGTACAGCTTGGCTATCCCGTTGTCCTCAAGCTTCACTCCGAAACCATCACTCACAAGACCGACGTCGGCGGCGTCCAGCTCAATCTCAAGGACGAAGCCGCCGTCCGCCGCGCTTTCGGCCTGATCCGCGATGGCGTCACCGAAAAGGCCGGCGCCGGCCACTTCGATGGCGTCAACGTTCAGCCCTTCGCCAAGCTCGAAGGCTACGAAGTGATCCTCGGCTCCTCGCTCGACCCGCAGTTCGGACCCGTCCTCCTGTTCGGCATGGGCGGCTCACTCGTCGAGGTCTTCAAGGACCGCGGCCTCGCCCTGCCTCCGCTGAATTCCACCCTCGCCCGCCGCCTCATGGAGCGCGCCAAGATCTTCACGGCTCTTAAAGGCGTCCGCGGCCGGGCGCCCGTCGATATCGAGGCCCTCGAAGCGCTGCTCGTCCGGTTCTCCCAATTGGTCGTCGAACAGCCCTGGATCAAGGAAATCGACATCAACCCCCTCCTCGCCTCCCCCGAACGCCTCCTCGCCCTCGATGCCCGCGTCGTCCTTCACGACCCGGACACGGCTCCCGAGGATCTCCCCAAACCCGTCATCCGCCCCTATCCCGCCCAGTACGAAGGCACCTGGCAAATGAATGACGGCGAATCCGTCACCATCCGGCCCATCCGTCCGGAAGACGAGCCCATGATGGTCGCCTTCCACGAATCGCTCTCCGAGCGGACCGTCTACCAGCGCTACCTCCAGGCCCTCAATCTCACCCAGCGCACCGCCCACGAGCGCCTCACCCGCATCTGCTTCATCGACTACGCCCGCCAGATGGCCATCGTCATTGAACGCAAGGATCCCCAAACCGGCAAACGGTCCATCATCGGCGTCGGCCGCCTCCAGGGGCTCACCGGCGCCGCCGAGTCCGAATACGCCATCGTCGTCACCGACCAGTTCCAGCGCCAGGGCCTCGGCACCGAACTCCTCCGCCGCCTCATCGACATCGCCCGGGCTGAAGGCGTCAAGGTCATCACCGCCGATATCCTCGCCGAGAACTCCGGCATGCAGAAAGTCAGCGAAAAGCTCGGCTTCAAGCTGCTCCGCGAGATGGGCGACCCCGTCGTTTCCGTCCGCCTCGAACTCTGACGCTGCGCTAGCCTTGGGTTCATGAGCGTTTCCGTAACCGGCGCCGAGGCCCTGCTCCGCACCCTCGCCGCCCATGGTGTCGATACCTGCTTCATGAACCCGGGCACCAGCGAGATGCAGTTCGTTTCCGCCCTCGACCGCGTCCCCGGCGTCCGTGGCGTCCTCTGTCTCGACGAGGGGGTCGCCGCAGGCGCCGCGGACGGCTACTTCCGCATTGCCGGCCGGCCCGCCGCCACCCTTCTCCACCTCGGCCCGGGCCTCGCCAATGCCCTCTCCAACCTCCATAATGCCCGCAAAGCCCGCTCCGGCATCGTCAACATCGTCGGAGAACACGCCACCTGGCATCTCGGTTATGACGCTCCGCTCACCGCCGACATCGAGGCCATCGCCCGCCCCTTCTCCAGTTTCGTCGCCACCGCCCGCACTGCCGGCGATGTCGCCCCCCTCGCCGCCCAGGCCATTGCCGCGGCCCGCGCCGGCGAAGTGGCCACGCTCATCATCCCCGCCGATGCTTCCTGGGATTCCTGCCCGCCCGCAATCCCCGCTCTGCCCGGCACCGGCACAATCGCTGCTCCTGCCGCTCGGTCCATCCCCACGCCCACCCCGCGAACCGGCTTCCTCCTCAGCGGTTCCGCCCTCGCCGAACCCGTTCTCCAGATGGCTGCCCGCCTCCACTACGCCACCCGCGCCCCCATCTTCGCCAACCGCTACTCCCCCCGCCTCCCTCGCGGACGGGGGATCTTCCCCGTCCAGCGCCTCGCCTACTTCCCCGAACCCGCCGAAGCCATGCTCGCTTCCCTCGACGTTCTCTACACGGTGGAAACTCACGCGCCCGTCACCTTCTTCGGCTATCCCGGCCGCCCGAGCACCCTCGCGCCGCCTCGCTGCCGGGTCGAACCGCTCTCATTGCCCGCTTTCCTCGACGTCGCCTCAGGCTATCTCCCCGCGCCGACGGAAACGGTGGAACCGCCGCCGCCTCCGCCCACTTCCGATGAGCCACTCACCCCTGAACTCATCGGTGACATCCTTGCCGCCCTCCTCCCGCCCGGCGTCATTCTATCCGACGAAATGATCTCCAGCGGTGAAGCCGTCAACGCCCGCCTCGCGCGCGCCGCCAACCACGACCTGCTGCCCGTCACCGGCGGCTCCATCGGTCAGGGACTCCCCGTCGCTCTCGGCGCCGCCATCGCCGCCCCCGAACGCCCCGTCCTCGCCCTTGAAGCGGACGGCAGCGCCATGTACACCCTCCCCGCCCTCTGGTCCTTCGCCCGCGAGAACGCCAACATCACGACGGTCATTTTTGCCAACCGCCGATATCGCATCCTCGACGTCGAAATCGAACGAACCCGCTCCGCCTCGCCCGGTCCCCTCGCCCGCCGCATGCTCGACCTCTCCAGCCCCAACCTCGACTTCGTCCAACTCGCCCTCGGCCACGGCCTCCCCGCCTCTCGCGCTCATACCGCCGCCGGGTTCGCTGAGCAGCTCGCCACGGCGCTCCAGACCCCCGGCCCCCGGCTGATCGAGGCGATTCTGGGCGATCCGGCAACTTTCATGCCCCAGAAGTAGCCGGGAAGAGTTACCTGCCCGGAAATTTATCGCCGAGAGTTTATTGCTGATTTGCGATTATTCACGGCGTGAAATCAGCCGTAACTTCCCATGCTGTAATTTCTTATCCAGATTGGCCCTCCGTTTGCACTTCCTCTGGTGCGCGATACTCTGATCCGATCGCGACTATGACCGAACAGGAGGCGAAATCAATGAACTCTTCAACCAAAAATTGGTGGGCCGCCCTCGTTCTGGGTGTCCTCGTCGCGGTGCCGCTTCCGGCCGCCCTGCTCGATGCGGCCGCCACACCGGTCCTGAGCGAACCACAGGAAAACCAGAAATCGTCGGAAATGAAGGGGAAGATCAAATCGGTCAACGCCGATTCCCAGACCATCGAGATCGATGGTGTCAATCATCCGGTTGTCGTCACCGCGAACACTCGTTTCGGAACCGGCTTGTCGCTCAGCCGTCTGAAGGAAGGTGACGAAGTCCGCGTCGTGGGCTTCACGCGGCCGGACGGCAAATTCGAAGCCCGCGAGATCCGCCTCGTGGAGGCCGGCGCCTGACCCTACCCGGAGACGGTCACCCGTGTCCTTCGCCAGTTTGATCTTCGCCATTTTGATGATGCCTGCGATGGCAGTCCAATCACCGGCGCCACTGCCCACTCCCTCAGCAGAGCCCGGACTCGAACCGGAGCGCCAGTGGAGCGGCACCGTCACCTCCGTTCAACTCGCGGAGGGCGTCTTCCGGATTCAGACAGCCTCGGGCGACGATGTCGAGATCATTGCCGGAACACGGTTCAACCCCGGTTGGTCGCGGGAGGACCTCCAGCCGGGGTTGCTGGTCGTGGTGACCGGCGTCCTCGAACTCAGCGGCGCAATCCGCGCCCGCTTCATCACCGTGGTCGCCGACCCGCCCGACCCGCAAGCGTGAGCGGGGGGATCATCCCCCCGTTCTACCTCCACCCCAACGCCACAAACCGAACCTGAATCCCGGTCCGCTTCGGCTTGATCGTCACTTTTTCCAGTTGTTCGTTCGACGGGTCCAGCAGCGCCGTCACCGCCGCTACCTCCTCCTTGAACTGCGCCTCCAGCGCCGCCAGTTGCTGTTCCACCGCTTCCACAGACTCCTCCGCCCGCGCCACGTCCGCCTTCTCCTTCCCAATCCGCCCCGCCGACCGGGCCGCCGTCCCGATCCGGCCTACGTTTGCCGCCGACACCGTCTTCTTGCCCAGGAACGCTCCCAGCAGCGATGTCCCGATCGACAACATCGAGTTCATCGTCTGCGACTTCACCTGCTCCTTTTCCAACTCCACTTTTTGCCGCGCCCGCATCAACCGGTCGTTCAGCGTGTTGAACTTCGAGGCATACTTCTGCCGCAATTTCTCCGTCTCCGCATCGCGTACTTCGTGCGCCCGGTGCAGCAGCCGGATCCGGAAATCGCGCTCGTCCTCGCCCGGATGCGACACTTCCTTCAGCGCCGCGCTCCGCCATAATTCCATGGCGCAGTTCTGCGCCAGCCACGTCGTAAACATCTTCTGCCATGCCGCGTAGTTCTTGACATTCGCCGCCGCCGCGGGCAATTCGCCGAACGTCGCTCCCGGCGTCGGCTGCTGCAATAACTCATTCAGCGGCAGATCCAGGGCCTCGCTCTGCGCCCAGTCCACCGGCGCCACCCCCTCATTCACCGGCGCCGCAAAAAGCACGTCCCGCAGTTCGCTCACGCCGAGTTTCGCGTCTGCCAACTCCACCTGCGCCGCCCCGAACACGCACGGCTCATAGTGCAACGCTCCGTGGAGCGGCACAAACAACTCCTGGATGCCCGGCGGCAGAACCGGCTTCGCCGCGCCGGCCACTGCTGCCGAAGCCGCCGCCGAAACCGCCGTAGCCGCCGCCGTCACGGCCGCAGCCGTCCCCCGCCCGCTCATCAACTGCCTGATCTGCGGCCGCGTCATCGGCCCCCGCAAATACGACATGCACCACCGCGTCGAGAATACCGCCGGCGCCCCCGCGTGCACATTGTTCAACAAAAACACCCGCGCCCCCAGTCCCGACAACAGCGCGTCCATTTCCGCCTTGTCAAACCGTCCTCCCGATGCCTCCGCTGCTCCCTGCAACCCTTCCAGAACCCGCATCTTGTCCCGGTCTGTTTGTAGCCGCCCGATGAACCACGTCCCCGTGTTCGCCAGCCCCTTGTAATCCAGATCCCCCGGATTCTGCGTCGCCAGCACTACCCCCAGCCCGAACGCCCGAGCCTGCTTCAGCAGAGTCAGCAGCGGCTTCTTCGATGGCGGCTCCGCCACCGGCGGAAAGTAGCCGAAAATCTCGTCCATGTACAGAATCGCCCGCAGCGACGAAGTCCCCGCCTGCCGGCGCATCCACCCCAGTACCTCGTTCAACAGTAGCGCCACGAAGAACATCCGTTCGCTGTCGCTCAGGTGCGCAATCGACACGATCGCGATCCGCGGCTTGCCCGCCGGTGTGTACAGCAGCCGGTCCAGGTTCAATGCCTCCCCTTCCAGCCACGCCTCGAACCCCGGCGACGCCAGCAGGCTGTTCAACGCCATTGCCAGCCCGAAACGTTCCTTCGCCGGATAGAAATTGTCCAGATCCAGCACCCCCACCTTCGTGAACGGAGGCTGCTGGATCATCCCGATCAGTGCCGCCAGATCGAGGTCCTGACCCTGCCGCCAGGCATGATCCAGAATCGATGACAACAGGACGAACTCCCGCGCCATCGCATCCGCCTTCACCCCGGCCAGTCCCAGCAGCGACGCCGCCGTCGACTGAATCCGGTCCCGGAATGCCTCCCGGTCGTCCCGGGTCGCCGCATCGGGCGCCTGAAACGAACCGAGGATCGACACGGGTACCCCTGCATCCGAACCCGGCGTGTAGATGGTGAAATCGGCCGAAGATCGCAACCGCTCGATCCGCCCACCGTCCTGATCCCACTCCGCCAACCCCTGCCGCCACCGCTCCGCTGTTTGCGCCGCGAATGTCTCCACATCCACGCCCTTGCGCCGCGCCTCGTCTTCATCCACCCACGGACGGAAATCCGCCGCCTCCAGGCGCGGAAAAGTCAGCAACAAATTCCCCAAA
>DNFG01000249.1 GCA_003487005.1 Bryobacterales bacterium | reverse complement strand
CCGGGACCGGCGGCGAAGCGAAGGGTGGCGGCCGCTCCGTGGAAGGTCAACTGGCCTTCGGCGCCGCGGGAGACGAAGGCGTCTCCGCCGGCGGCGGGTTCGAACCACGCGGGCAGGCGGTCGAAGGCGGGGACGGACTTGGCCGCGGCGGCGGAACACAGGCCGGCAAGGACAGCCAGGGCGACAACGATGGGATTTCTCATGGTAGGCAGCACTGCCGCTCGGAAGCGGCCCAAACTGTTTATTATACGGATCGCGAGGGCTCCGCGGGTACATGGATTTGCGGGATGGGATGCGAGGGGGCGGGGGACGGGTGCGGGTTCGCCGGATTTTTGCGGAATGTCCATGGCGGAGGTACAGAAAAGGGAGGCAGTTGCCGATAGACCGTGCAGAGACGAGACCCTCGTCACCAGCAAACATGGCAAACAAGACGCTCGCCCGACTGCTGATCATCCTGGCTGTAGCCGTAGCTGTGCCTGAGATGGCGCGTCTGGAGATGGTGAACCCGATGCAGTACGCCGCCTACATGGTGCTGGCGCTGCTGGCGGCGGCGTTCAAGGTCCGGTGGCAGACGCCGCAGGGGTCGATCCCGATCTATCTGTTGTTCGTTTTGATTGCGCTGGCGGGAATGCCGGTGCCGCAGGTGCTGATATTGGGGGGGATCGCGGCGGTGGTGGAGTGTCTGGTTTCCTACCGTGGACCGTCGCGGATGGAGCGCCTGCTGTTCGAGGCGGCGGTAGTCATCATCGCAATCGGGATGGCGGATCTGGCCATTCATCAGACACATCTGGGGGACGCGCGGCTGCTGGAAGCGGTCCGGATGGTATTGACGGGTGTCACTTTCTTCGTGGGTTACAGTTTTCCGCGGGCGTTCGTGGAGGCGCTGGACGAAGGACGGCACCTGGGGCGGGTGTGGCGGGAGAAGTATCTGTGGATGATGCCGCATCTGGCGGCGGCGGCGGTGGTGGCGGGGGTATTCGAGCAGGCGAACCGGACGTTGGGGAGCTGGCAGATCCCGGTGCTGGCGGTGCTGGTGAGTTACCTGGTTTACCGGTCATACCGGCTCTACACGGCGAGGCTGGAGGACGGCCGGAACCATGCGGAGGAGATGGCGGACCTGCATATGCGAACGATCGAGACGCTGGCGCTGGCGATCGACGCGAAGGACGAGACGACGGCGGACCATCTTTCGCGGGTGCAGTGCTATGCGATGGAGATCGGGCGGGAATTGGGACTGGCGGCGAATGAACTGGAAGCGCTGAAGGCGGCTTCCCTGCTGCATGACATTGGCAAGCTGGCGGTGCCGGAGCACATCATTTCGAAGCCGGGCCGGCTGACGCCGGAAGAGTTCGAAAAGATGAAGATTCATCCGGTGGTGGGAGCGGAGATTCTGGAGCGGGTCCGGTTTCCATACCCGGTCGTGCCGATAGTCCGGTCGCACCACGAGAAGTGGGACGGGACGGGGTATCCAGACCGGATCTCCGGAGAGGCGATCCCGATCGGGGCACGGATACTGGCGGCGGTGGACTGTCTGGACGCGCTGGCGAGCGACCGGCAGTACCGGAAGGCGCTGCCGCTGGATGAGGCAATTGGGGTGGTGGTGCGCGAGGCGGGGCGGGCGTTCGATCCGAGAGTGGTGGAAGTTCTGGCGCGAAGGTACCGCGAGTTGGAGGAGAAGGCGCGGTCGATTCCGGCGGTGGAACCGTTGAAGTTGTCGCGCGGGCCGGCCATGCCGGCGGATGTGGCGCCGGCGGCGGGGTTTGTGAACGAGGGGACGTCGAGCAAGGGGGGCGACTTCCTGGACAAGATCGCCGCGGCGCGGCAGGAGGCGCAGGCGCTATTCGAGATGGCGCAGACACTGGGATCGTCGCTGAGTCTGGACGAGACGCTTTCGGTGTTGTCGGTCCGACTGCGGCGGCTGGTGCCTTACGATGCACTGGCGGTGTATGTGCAGCGGGGCACGGTCCTGACTCCGGAGTTCGTGAGCGGGGAGAATTTCCGGCTGTTCACTTCGCTGGAGATCCCGGTGGGCCAGGGTCTATCGGGCTGGGTGGCGGAGAACCGGCGGCCGATTCTGAACGGGAATCCGTCGGTGGAGCCGGGCTATCTGAACGACCCGACGAAATTCAGCACCCTGAATGCGGCGCTGGCGGTTCCGGTGGAGGGGTTACAGGGCGTGGCGGGCGTGTTGACGCTCTATCAATCGCAGCGGGACGCATACACAACCGACCATTTGCGGATCCTCCAGGCGCTGAGTTCGAAGCTCGGGCTGGCAATCGAGAACGCGCTGCGCTACCGGCAGGCAGAGACCTCGGCGACGACGGATTTCCTGACGGGACTGCCGAACGCGCGTTCGCTGTTCCTTGCGCTGGACGGCGAGTTGGCGCGGTGCCGGCGGGAAGGGATCCCGCTCACGGTGGTCGTCTGCGATCTGGACAATTTCAAGGCGATCAACGACGAATTCGGGCATTTGGAAGGGAATCGGGTACTGAAGGCGGTCGCTCAATCCCTGCGCCGGCAGTGCCGCGGATATGACGTGGTGGCACGGATGGGCGGCGACGAGTTTGTCGCGGTGCTCTCTGGACTGCATCGTCCCGAGGCGACAACCCGAATCGAGAGGATGCAGAAGACCGTGATGCAGGAAGCTCAAATTGAGACGCGCCTTCCCCTGTCGATCAGCCTCGGCTCGGCACAGTTTCCGGATGACGGGGAGGGGGCGGAGGAGTTGCTGGCGCTGGCGGACCGGATCATGTACAACGCAAAGCGGGCGGTGCAGTCCGATCGCGCGACGCGCAACGCGGCGACGCCGCAGCAATCGGGCTGGATCGGGGCGGTTCAGTAGCGCGGGTCAGGTCCCGGTCTTCTCCAGAAGGCGCTCGACGGGCATGGAATACAGCGCGGGCTGCCCGTGGCGGTCGCTTTGGAAAAAGATCCTCTGGGAGTTTGGGGCGAACACGGGGGCGGTGGCGGCGGGGTCGGCGGCGTTGTGGTCGCAGAGGGTGAGTTCGCGGCGGGTGATCCGGAGCATAATCAGCACCGACGGGTTCACTTTGCTGCGAGAGCTGCCGAGGAAGACGCTGGCATTCGCATTGGGCATGAAAGCGGCATACTGACTGGTCTTGGCGACCAAGGCGTCGGCTCGGGAGTCGAGTTGCTGTTCGCGAATCGAGACGAGTTGTCCGGGTTCGGCGGGGTCCAGCAGATAGAGCAAGGCCTGGCCGTCGGGGCTCCAGTGGGCCTGGAGGACGCGCCCGGGCGGGGTTTCGACGCGGCGAGGGCCAGAACCGTCGATGGTGGCCGTCCAGAGCCCCCCATCGGGGGTGCGCCAGCAAATCATGGCCCGGCGGGGATTGGGGGTTGGGTCGAGCAGGAGGCCTTCGGCAGCGGCGATGGTCTCGACAGCGCCGCCGGGGCGGCGGAGGCGGCGGAGTTCGGCCGAGCCGTCGCGGGTCTCGACGAAGTAAAAGGAGAGGCCATCGGGGGAGGTGACGGGACCGCCACTCCAGGCGTGGCCGTCGCGGAGGCGGTAGATTTCCTGTTCACGCAGGCTGGAGAGCGGGCTGAGGAAGAGAGCGGGAACGTCAAAAAACAGGAGCGCGCGGTCGTCGTGGGTCAGGCTGACGGCTCCAGGCCGGAGAGCGGAGGCGGCGGTCAGCAGGCGGGAGCGGCCATCGCGCAACTGGAGCAGGTGGGCCTGCGGACTTCCGGTGCGGGTGGAGACATAGAGCAGCTGTTGGCTGTTTGCGGTGACGGCGCGCGCGGGCAGGGCCGGCAAGTGGCTGGCGTACGAGGCATCGGTGAGCCGGAGGACTTCCAGTTCGGTGGAGGGATCGGGATAGCGCCCCCAGTCGACGGGCAGGAACTGGCCTTTCGCGGGGGTTTGGGCGCGGAGTGCGGCGGGGAGAGCGGCGAGGACCGCGCGGCGCGTCATGCCGCGGACAGGACGCGGCCCGGTACTCATATTTCTGATCGTAGCAGAGGCCGGGACTAGCGGGGCGAGGGCGTCGCCGGCGAGTGTCCGTGAGCGGCCGGGCTGGTCGCATAGTGCTCCCGCAACAGGTCGGCACCCCAGTCTCCATCGAAATCGCGCCACACCGTATGGATGTGATTCGCCTGGTTTTGGGTGTTGTCATATTCGATCAGAAAACCGGGCGCCTGGACCCGGTAGTAGTGGGGGCCTCCCTTCTCGACGGTGCCGGCCCAGGCGAACCAGAGTTTGCCTGCGGCGGACTTGAGCCGTTCGCGGCGTTGGTCGGCGAGTTCGGCGGGGAGATTGTCGATGTATTCAGCGATCAAGTCGTCGAGAAGTTGGCGTTGGGGTTTGGTGAGGCGGGAGGCGGGGAGACCGGAGGGCTGGCCCTTGAGGGCGGCCTGGCGGTCGGTGGTGGTCAGAATATCCTTGGGGGCGGTGTCGGAAACGAGCGCAATTTTGCGCTGAGCGGGGTCGAGGGCGAGCATGAGGGCGCGGCCTTTGTCCTCTTCGGCGGCGAGGACGCGAAGGCCGGTGCGTTCGCCGGAGCGCACTTCGGCGGGATTGGAACCGAGGAAGGTGGGGTTGCCGACGGCGCGTCCCTTGACGATGGTGAAGTGGAGACTGACGTGGTGGCCCTCGATGCGGTAGCCCCAGGTGCCCTCGTTGGTGGGTTCACCGAAGATGCTGAAGTGGTACTTTTCGGGATTCCTGCGGCCGCGGGTGTCCTTTTCGATGACGCGGAGGACGTCCTCGAGGCTCATGATGGTGGTGGTTTTGATATAGCCCTGCTGGGAGAGTCCGGCGCTAAGCAGGGCGGCGGCGAGGTGTTTCTGGGCCGGGGACATTTCACTGAGCATCAAGCCGCGGCGGGGCCGGTTGTAGGCTTTGGGGATGTCATCGGTGGGGATATAGTGCCAGAAGAAGCGCTCTTCATCGTCGAAGGGGAACTGGGTCTGAGCGCGTTGTTCGGGAGTCAGGGAGGCGAGAAACTGAGTGGCCGTCTGCACCATTCGCGGGCGGGCATGGTGAGGGTGGGCGGAAAGGGGGATGGCCAGCAGGGCCATCACCGCGGCAACCAGCGCGGCTTGAAACATGGACGTGATTGTACACCAAGGATGGGGCGGCCGGAGCCGGGGGGACTTCAGAATCCGAAATTGCGGCCGGTGGCGCCCGGGGTGACGGCGGATTTGGCGAGGTAGGGGTACGGATTCACGGGGCTGCCACCGATTCTGACTTCATAGTGGAGATGCGGGGACGTGACACGCCCGGTGGCGCCGGTGCCGCCGATGGTCTGGCCCATCCGCACTTCCTGGCCGGGGATGACGTCGATGCGGGAGAGGTGGGCGTAGTAGGTGCTCAGTCCATCACTGTGATCGACGACAATCAGCTTGCCATAAGCGCCGGAGTAGGCGGCCATGGTGACGATGCCATCGGCGGTGGTCCGGACAGGGGTGCCGATGGGGGCGGAGAGGTCGACGCCGGCGTGGAAGGCCTGGTGGCCGGAGAAGGGATCCTCCCGGCGGCCGAAGTGGCTGAGCAGGCGTCCGGCGAGGGGCCAGATGGCGGGCTTGGTATTGACCATCCAGCGGCGGTTCATGGCACGGCTGGACGTGGTCAATTGGGCGCTCTTCAGCATGTTGTACTGGTCCAGCGTTTCAGTGAACGTGGGGATGAGGCGTTCATCGGCGTTCACGGCGGGAAGAGCGGTGGGGGGACTTTTCTGGATTCCGTAGGCGACCGAAACTTCGTGAGCGAAGGTCTGCAGGGAGGCCATCTGTTCGGTGGTCTGGTTGGATTCGTTCAACAACTTCTGGTAGCGGGCGCGGAGGAACTCGGTTTCCTGGCGCAAGTTGTTGTAATTGGCGACTTTCCAGGCCATCCGAAGATAACTGGAGGCCATACCGAACAGGGTGAAGGCGCCGAGGACGGCCAATCCGAGCACGGCCACGATGACCTTCTGGTCGATGTGGAAGCGTCGAATCCGCCCATGGAGGGAATGGGCGAGTACAACAATAAAGTACGGTTGATTCATCGCTGGTTCAACGATTCGGCTGGTGGGAACACGGAGCCAGCCGCTTTCCCGGAAGACGTGGCATGAACCTCCGGAAAACCAGACGCGGGCGTCCTTTATTAGAAGACCCCACGAAGTTATGAGAGTACCAGCGAATGAGGCGGCTGTCAAGGATTTCCGGTAGCTTGGGAGAAGGAAAGGCACTACGGTGGCTGGTTGGGTTTAGAAGAGGGTTCTGGCGCGGCGGTGCTGGAGGAGGGTTTCGATGGCGGCGGCATCCCGGGGGCGGCCTTCGGCGGAGTAGGCATCCCTGAGACGGAGAAGGAGGATGGCGGAGTCGCCGTGCTGGCGGCGGACGAGTTCGAGGTCGGCGGAGGTTTGAGCTCGACCGATGGCCTGGGCCCGGCGGAGCGCGGAGGAGATCTGGAACTTGCCTGTGACGGCTTCGTCCCAGGTCAACGGTTCGTGGCGGGGGACGAGTTCGTAGCGCCACTGGGCGGCGGAGAGGAGGGTGAAGGCGGCGCCGAGGCAGACCCAGGCGAGGACACCGGCCCGGGCGCGACGGCCGTAATTCAGCAGGAGGAAGAGCCAGCCGAGGGCGACGAGGGGCAGCAGGTTGATCAGATTGCGCATGGCGAAGGCGCGGCCGTCCCAGTATTTGGGGAGGGATCCGATCAGGACGATCTGAATCGCCGCGGCGGCAAGCAAGGCGGCGAATAGGGGACGGTGTCGCTTCAGGCCGAGAAAGAGGCCAAGGAAACCGGCGAGGGTGGCGGGGGTGGTGAAGAAGAGTCCGTTATTCGATGAGAACAGGACATGGAGAATCCGCGAGGGGGGAAGTTCGAAGAATCCCTGGCCCTGGGGGACGGTGAACCAGGAACCGTAAACAACATGCCATTGCGCGAACTGGGGGACGAGGAGGACGGCCATGGCGGCGGCGCCGGCGGCACGGGATTGCCACCAGGTCCGGCTGGAGAAGCGGGCAAGGCGGCCTGGGGTACTGAGTTCGCAGACCACGATCACAACGAGATAGAGGCTGTTTTGCCAGCGGCAGAGAGTCATCAGGGCGGCAGCGGCGCCGATGAGGACCCAGTGGCGGGGTTGGACGGATTGGCGGCGGTCCCACCAGAGGTAGAGGAAGAGGGCGACCGAGAGGAAGCTCACGGGGTGGCTCATCACGGTGAAAGTGTAATATCCGAGAGCGGTAGCGGGAACGAGGGCGACCGAGGCGGCAAGAGCCCAGGCAGTGACGGAGCGGGGACTGGGGACGGGGTTGGGTTCAAATTGGAGGGCGGCGGAGACAAGCCAGCGGTGAAGGACGAGAAGTCCGAGGACGAGGTAAAAGATATTTGCGACGCAGAAGATGCGTTCGGCCCAGGGTCCATAGCCGTCGGGGCGGCCGCCGGCGAGGGCGTCGAGGGCGGTACCGGCGGCCAGGAAGGGGATGCCGAGGAGGGAGTAGCCGATCGCGTAGGGGCTGCCGGGCAGGCCGGTGGCGGGGACGGGATCGACCCAGAAGCGGATGCCCCTGGGCAAGGGCGCCTCGGGGGGAATCATCACGGCAAGCTGATTCGTGATGTCGAAGTCGCGGTCGAAGAGGAGTGAGTGGGCGGTGGAGAAGTAGCAGATGGAGTCGATGTTCCTGCGGGTGACGACGAGGAAGCCGCGGTCGCCAGGGGCGAGAGTATCGAGCAACAGCAGGAGGACGAGGAGCAGCGCTCCGAGAACGGTGAAGACGAGGGCGGAGGCCCGAAGAGCGGGAGCGGTGGTGTCCGTGTGGGCGGCCGGATGCATAACTGAGGACAAGGGCGAGAAGCCAGGGTCCATCATAACGGGAGGGGGCGGGGGTTGTCAGGCGGGATCGTGGTCGGCTATGCTTGCTGAACCAACACCCCAAGTCCCATCGAGTATGACTCCCCCAAAACCTCCTTCATTGCCTCCCGACTGGGAGAAGCTCGCGGCGGAGCCCGCGTTTGTGGAATTGCTGCGGGCAAAGCGCCGGTTCATCGTGCCGGCAACGCTGTTCTTTCTGGTCTATTACTTTGCGCTGCCGCTGCTGACGGGGTACATGCCGGAGTTGATGAGCCGGAAGGTGATGGGGGATTTCAGCCTGGCTTACGCGTTTGCGCTGTCGCAGTTTCCGATGGCGTGGGCGGTGGCGGCCTTGTATCTGCGGGCGGCAGAGCGATTTGACCGGGCGGCGGCGGGGGTGATCGCCGGGGAATCGACGGAAGAGGAGACCGGGGCATGACAGCGATTCTGATGACGCTGGCGTTCGTGGCGGGGACGTTGTGGGTGACGATCTGGGCGTCGCGGCGGTCATCCGGGGGGGCAGCGTTTTTTGCGGGGGGGGGGGAGAACCACGCGGGGGCGGAAGGGGGGGGGGGGGCGGGGGGGT
>DNFG01000012.1 GCA_003487005.1 Bryobacterales bacterium | reverse complement strand
ATTGAAGCCGGCAAGATCGCGAACCTGGTGGTGGTGAAGGGCGATCTGTTCGACAGCCTGGGCCGGATCCAGATGATTTTCATCGACGGGAAGAAATTCGAGCCTGCGCCGGAAGCGGCGCCGGTGCGCCGGGGCGAGGAGACACGATAATGCGGATGAAGACAGGAGTGATTCTGCTGTGCGGCGCGGTGGCTCTGCTGGCGCAGCAACCCCGGCAGACGCTCGGCCAGGCGCTGGGCAAGAAGCAGCCGATCCTGATTCAGAACGCGACGATCCACACGGTCGCCAAGGGTACTTTCGTGGGGTCGCTCTCGATTGTCGATGGCAAGATTGCTGAAGTCGGGGAGAAGGTGCTGGCGCCTGCGGGCGCGAAGATCATCAACGGTTCGGGCAAGCACGTGATTCCGGGCATGATCGACTGCCACACGCACATTGCCGTGGATGCGATCAATGAAGGCAGTGTCTCAGTGTCCTCGATGACCGGCGTCGGCGACGTGGTGAATGCGGAACAGAAGTCGATCTACTATGCGCTGGCGGGCGGCGTGACCACGGCCAACGTACTCCACGGCAGCGCAAACTCGATTGGCGGGCTGAATGTCGTGCTCAAGATGCGCTGGGGCAAGGATGCCACGGGCCTGGTGATGGCCGAGGCGCCTCCAGGCATCAAGTTCGCCCTTGGCGAGAACCCCAAGCGGCAGGGCATGGCACAGCAGGGCAGCAACGCGGTCAGGCGCTATCCCGGGACGCGGATGGGCGTGGAGGATGTGATTCGGCAGGCGTTCGTGGACGCCCGGGCCTATCGCCAGCAATGGAAGAGTTACGAAGAGCGCAAGGCGCGTGGAGAGAATGTTCTGCCGCCGCGGCGGGACCTGAAACTGGAGCCGCTCGTCGAGGTGCTGGAGGGCAAGCGGCTGGTTCATGCCCACAGCTATCGTGCCGACGAGATTCTGATGCTGATTCGGCTGGCCGAAGAGTTCGGATTCCGGATCGCCACGCTGCAGCACGTGCTGGAAGGGTACAAAGTGGCGAAGGAGATCGCCGCGCACGGCGCCGGGGCATCGACTTTCAGCGACTGGTGGAGCTACAAGATGGAGGCGTACGACGCCATTCCGTACAACGCGGCCGTGTTGCACGAAAAAGGAGTGCTGGTGTCGATCAACTCCGACGACGCCTCGGGCGCCGAGATCATGCGCCGGATGAACACCGAGGCCGCCAAGGCAGTCAAGTATGGCGGAGTCAGCGACAATGATGCGCTGGCCATGGTGACGCTCAATCCGGCCAAACAGTTGGGGATCGACAAGTATGTCGGCTCGATCGAGGCCGGCAAGCACGCGGATCTGGTGATTTACGACCGCGATCCGCTGTCGATTTATTCGCGCGTCGAGAAGGTCTTCATTGACGGGGAAGAGTACTTCGACCGGGAGAGCGACGCGACGGGGCGGTCCCGGTTCGAGGCCGAGAAGAAGGGCCTGCTCGAAAAAGAGAAGATTGACGAAAAGCAGCGGGCGCCCGCGCGGAGGCCGTCATGAGAGTTTCGATTCTGATTCTTGCCGCGGCTGCGGCGTTGTGGGCCGGGGAGAATAACAGCTTCCTGATCCGGAATGCGACCGTGCATCCGGTGTCGGGCCCCTCGATGAAGAATGCATCGGTGCTGGTGATTGACGGCAAGGTCGCCGAAGTCGGCGAAAAGGTGCAGACGCGGGCGAAGGTGAAGGCGATCGACGGCCGCGGACTGCACGTCTATCCCGGCATGATCGACGCCGCCACGCTGGTGGGGATCTCGGAGATCAGTTCCGTCCGGGAGACGGCCGACGTGGGCGAAATTGGCGAGTTCAATCCGCAACTGCGGGCATCGATCGCCGTGAACCCGGAAAGTGAACACATTCCCGTGACACGCGCGAACGGGGTGACCACGGTGGGCGTGCTGGCGGCGGGCGTCAGCGGCGGATTCGGCTTCGGCGAGATCAGCTACATCGGCGGGCAGATTTCGCTGATGCACCTGAATGGGTGGACGTGGGAGGAGATGACGATTACCCACGGCGCGGCGATGCAACTCCGCCTTCCCGGCATCGAGACGCGGCGCCGCAATCCAGTGACTGGCCAGATCAACCCGACGCCCTTCTCCGAGGCGCGCAAGCGGCAGGAGGCCAATTTGCGCAAAGTAGCGACGTTCTTCGAGGAAGCGCGTCGCTACCAGACCGCCCGTCAGGCCAACCCGGGCGAACTGAAGCCCGATTTGCGTTTCGACGCCATGCTGCCCGTGCTGGAAGGGAAGCAGGCACTGCTGATCCCTGCCGCCTCGGAGCGCGAGATCCGGGATGCCATCGCATTCGCGGAACAGGAGAAGGTGAAGATCATTCTCGCGGGCGTCCGGCGCCCGGGCGCGGCCCTCGAAGATCTGGCGAAGAAGAAGGTCCCGGTCATTCTCGGTTCACCATTCACTCCGGCGCAGGAGGAGGACGATGCCTTCGACGCTACCTTCCGAACGGCCGCGGACCTGCACCGGGCAGGGGTGAAGTTCGCCTTTGCCAGTTTTGGAGCGCAATTTGCGCGCAATCTACCCTACCAGGCCGGTCATTCGGTGGCGTTTGGGCTGCCGTACGAGGCCGCGTTGCGGGCCGTGACGCTCAATGCCGCCGAGATTTACGGCGTGGCCGACCGGATGGGCTCGATCGAGCCCGGCAAGCAGGCTGACCTGATTGTGACCGATGGCGACCCGCTCGAGATTCGCACGCAGGTCAAGATGATGTTCGTGAAGGGTGAAGCTGTGGACCTGGAGACCAAGCACACGCGGCTGTACAAAAAGTACAAGGCCCGGCCGTGACCTGGCTAATCGATGAAGCCGCGCCAGGTGTTGCCCTTGGCGTCGCGCAGGATGACGCCGTAGCCGTCGGAAATCCCCGAGATGTAGTTGCCGTCGGGATCGCGGAAGCGGTAGCGAACCGAGTCATCCTCCATTCGCTCCGCCATTCCATACCATTCCTGGCCGCGTTCGTCACGGAGGCGGATGAAGTCCCCGTCGCCGGAACCGTAAACGTGCCGCTGCTTGTGGGTGAAGCTGAAGAAGCCTCCGGGCAGCCCCCCGCGATTTTTGCGCCGCCGGTAAATCATATACCTAAAGATCGGCCAGGAGGCGGAATTCGTCTATTGGGAGAAGTACTTAGATTGACCATCAGGGGTTTGCGGTGAGGGCAGTCGTGCAGCGGGTCAGCGAGGCGAACGTCACCGTGGATGGCCGCTTGACGGGGGCCATCGGGCCGGGACTGGTGGTTCTGCTGGGTGTGGGGCGCGAAGACGGCGAGGCGCAGGCGGTCTGGTTGATAGACAAGATCCTTGGGCTGCGGATCTTCGAGGACGAAGCAGGCAAGATGAATGTGAGTTTGCTGGAGACCGGCGGGGCGTTGTTGGTGGTATCGCAGTTCACGTTGTATGGCGACACGCGGAAAGGCCGGCGGCCTAGTTTCGACGCTGCCGCCCCGCCACAGGATGCGAGGCGGCTCTACGAGTTCTTTGTCGACACCGCTCGCGGCCGGGGTGTGCAGGTCGAAACCGGGGAGTTTCAGGCGAGGATGCGGGTGTCGCTGGTGAATGAAGGGCCGGTGACCTTGATTTGCGAGACACCGGCCCCGTGATCCACGAGACTACTCGTTGAACATGCCCTCGAACATCGCTGAAGACAAGTAGCGTTCGCCGGCGTCAGGGAGGACGACGACGATCGTTTTGCCCTTCATTCCGGGCTCGCGGGCCACCCGGACGGCCGCCGCGGCCGCCGCGCCGCAGGAAATCCCGCACAGAATTCCCTCTTCGGAGGCCAAGCGGCGGGCCATCTCCATCGATTCCTCGTTGGTCACCTGCTCGACGCGGTCGATGACCGAAAGATCGAGCGTGCCAGGGATAAACCCGGCGCCGATGCCCTGGATCTTGTGCGGGGCGGGCTGAACGGGTTCGCCATTTCTGGTCTGGGTGATGACAGGGCTGGCGGTGGGCTCGACCGCGATCGAGGTGATCGCTTTGCCTTTCGTCTGCTTGATGAAGCGGGAGATGCCCGTGATCGTGCCGCCGGTGCCGACGCCGGAAACGAGCACGTCAATGCCGCCTTCGGTGTCGTCCCAGATCTCGGGACCGGTGGTTTCGAAGTGGATTTGGGGGTTGGCCGGGTTCTGAAACTGCTGGAGGAGAACGTAACGCGAAGGGTCGGAGTTGTAGATCTCCTCGGCTTTGGCAATCGCGCCCTTCATCCCCTTCGGGCCCTCGGTCAGTTCGAGACGTGCACCAAATATTTTCAATACTTTACGGCGCTCCAGGGACATCGTCTCCGGCATGGTCAGGGTGATCGGATAGCCCCGGGCGGCAGCGACGAAGGCGAGGGCGATGCCTGTGTTGCCGCTGGTCGGCTCGACAATCTCCTTCCCCGGTTTCAGTTCGCCGCGCTTCTCGGCATCCCAGATCATGCTGGCGCCGATCCGGCACTTGACGGAATAGGCCGGGTTGCGGCCTTCGATCTTGGCAAGAACCGTCGCTTCGCAGCCCTTCGTGACCCGGTTCAGGCGGACAAGCGGCGTCCGCCCGATGCTCAGTGAATTATCGGTGTAGATGGCCATCTAGATCTCCCAGTTTGGTACGTATTGAGCCTGGTTTTCGCGCCACTCGCGAGCCAGTTCGGAAAAGGTGGTCCTGTCAATCACATCAGCGATCGAATTGTCCACCCGGGTCCACAAACTCTCCAGCGAGCCTTTCGTTTCAAGAGAAGCCCGGCCGGTGCGACCGCCTTCGATCCCACGCAAGACCTCGCCCACGGTGATCTCTTCCGCCCGCTTTGCAAGCAGATAGCCCCCCTCTGCGCCCCGCCGCGACTCGAGAAAACCCTGTTTCTTCAAGTCAGCCAGAATCGTTTCCAGGAACTTCTGAGGCACCTTCTGCCGTTGGGCGATGTCCGCAATGCGCACCGGAAGGCCGGGTTCCGCCAGCGCCAGATCGAGCACGGCTCGGAGCGCGTATTCACACTTCACGGAGACGTTCATCAGTGTGCGCATCGGGTAGTCCTATTTCCCACTAGAGATTAGTATATTTCAATTTTGCTTGGACTGGCAAGCCTTGGGGGGTGAAGATAGGAATGAAACCCCCGGAGGAAGACGGCAATCCAAGGGAAGAGTCTACCCGAGCCGGACAGGCTGTGGCGAGCCGCCGGCGGACCAAATCGATCTGGAGGAACAGGATGAAAAGACAGCTTTTGACTTTCGCTGCAATGGCAGCCATGACCGTGCCGGCGGCGCCGGCACTGCCGCAGGCCCCGGCGCAGGGTGGCGAAGGGGCGCCAATCTACCGGGTGCGGGTCACTTCGCGGACGGCGAAAGCGGTCAACTACCGGCAGGGGAACACGAAAATCGACTTCAAGGGCACCGCCTTCATGCCATTCGCGAAGGGTGAAGCCCGGATTCAGAATCGGGATGGCCGGGTCGCGCTGGATGTCCGTCTGGAGAAGATGGAACCCGCCTCCAAGTTCGGGCCGCCGTTCATGACTTACGTTTTGTGGGCGATCACGCCGGAGGGCAACGCGCGGAATCTCGGCCCATTGACCCTCGACCGGGACCGGACGCGCCTCCAGGTGACGACCAACTTCCAGAGTTTCGCCATGATCGTCACCGCGGAGCCGTACTATGCCGTAACAGTGCCGAGTGAGATGGTGGTGCTGGAGAATGAAGTCCGGCAGGAT
>DNFG01000473.1 GCA_003487005.1 Bryobacterales bacterium | reverse complement strand
GGAGTTCGGACGTGTCCTCTTCCGATCTATCCCCCCGCTCCCCCCCGCCATCCGCGAGCCAAACCCGGGAGCCGGAACCGATAGACTGGAGTGCGTGCCACGCCTCCTCTGCCTGCTCTGTCTCGCCCCCGTCCTGTTCGCCGCGGCCTCGCTCTCCACTCTCCCGCCCACTTCCGTCGTAACCCTCGAAGGGGACACTTTCCACGTTCAGGGACTCCTCATCCAGGCCGAACTGCGCGCCGCGTTCATCACCAGCGTGCAACGCGAAGGCCAGAAGGGCTGGCTCTTCGAATACGACTCCGCCACCGGCGCCCGCCGCCGTGCCGTCGAAATTCAGCAGGGCGCCATGTACCATCCCGGCGGCTTCGACGCCGATGATGCCTCCCTCTGGATCCCCGTCGCCGAATACCGCCCGTCCTCCCGTTCCGTCATCCAGCGCCGCGACCCCAAGACCCTCGCCCTCCTCTCCTCCTTCGAAGTCGCCGACCACATCGGCGCCGTCGCCGTTGCCCCCGACCGCCTCTATGGCGCCAACTGGGATGCCCGCAAAATCTACGAATGGTCCTTCGACGGACGCCTCCTCCGTGTCCGCGACAATCCGCTGCCCGCCCGCTACCAGGACATGAAATTTCGCTACGGACTGCTCGTCGCCGGCGGCGTCGCCCCCAAAGGCTCCCCCGATCACTCCGTTTACTGGCTCGATCCTGAGACCCTGCAACCCCGCCGCGTTCTCCACGCCGGCGTCACCGATCGCCAGACCCCCTTCGTCAACGAAGGCCTCGATGCCCAGGACGGCACCCTCCACCTGCTCCCCGAGGACGCCCCCTCCCGACTGTTCACCTTCGACTCCCTCGAAGCCGCCTCGCTCAACCGCCCCGAACGCCTCGAATGGTTCCGCGATCTCGGCTTCGGCATGTTTATCCACTGGAATGTGGACGTCACCCTCGGCTCCGTCATCTCCCACTCGCTCGCCGGCGCGGACCGCGATTACATCGAACGCTACTTCGACCAACTCCCCCGCTACCTCGACCCGAAGAAACTCGATGCCCGCGAGTGGGCCCGTCTCGCCCGCCTTGCCGGCATGAAATACGTCGTCTTCACCACCAAACACCACTCCGGCTTCGCCTGGTGGGCCACCCAAACCACGCCGTTCAACATCATGAACACGCCCTTCAAGCGTGACGTCGTCCGCGAAGTCGTCGACGCTTTCCGCGCCGAGGGCCTCGCCATCGGCTTCTATATCTCGCCCGACGACTTCTGGTGGTTCCACCAGAACGGCCTCCCCATCGCCCGGCCCCCCGCGCCCCGGACCACCACCCGCGAACTGCCCGAAATGAAGCGCTACGTCCAGCGCCAGATCGACGAACTGCTCTCCAACTACGGCCCCATCGACGTCCTCTTCATCGACGGCCCCGCCCTCGGCATCCGCGAACAGGCCTGGCTCCGCCAACCCTCCATCGTCGTCACCCGCGGCGCCATCGAAACCCCCGAGCAGCACGTCCCCGGCATCCCGATGGACCAGCCCTGGGAGGCCTGCATCACCATCGGCGACGCCTGGCAGCATAAACCCGCCGACATCCCCAAACCCTCCCGCCAGTTGATCGAAACCCTCGTCGAAATCCGCGCCAAAGGCGGCAATCTACTCCTCAATGTCGGTCCCCGGCCCGACGGCGAACTCTCCCACGGAGAAGAGGGCCGCCTCCGCGACATCGCCCTCTGGCACTTCGTCAACGGCGAAGCGCTCGATTCCGTCCGGCCCTGGATCCTCACCAACGAAGACAACATCTGGTTCACCCGCCACAAGTCCAACGGCACCGTCTACGCCTTCGTCACCCGAAGCCCCTGGAAAATGGGTGAACGCCGCGAGATCACGCTGCGCTCGGTTCGTGCCACGGCCGAAACGAAGATCTCCGTCCTCGGCCAGTCCGATGAACTCCTCGAATACCGCCCCGACGTCATCCCCAAAACCGAATTCCGCCAGACCGCCGAAGGCCTCGTCATCTCCGCCATGACCGCGCAGCGGATGTACGACGACCGCCGCTGGGACAAACCCGTCGTCCTCAAAATCACCCACGCCGCCCCCGCGCTCGCGCCCCCCCAGGTCATCACCCTCGATGCCACCCCCGGCCTGCTCCGCGGCCGCGTTGCGACGATGGGCGATGCCCCTTCACTCGAAGCCGGCTTCGAATACCGCCCGCGCAAGGGCTTGACCGACCTCTACGAGCGCACTGAACCCTGGATCGCCATGCCCCTCAAATCCGTCAGCCAGCCCGGCGAGTTCACCGCCCCCTGGCCCGCGGGCATTGACCCCGCCTCCCACGAATTCCGCGCCGTCATCAAACACCCCCTGCTGCTGCTCTACGGTTCCGAACGCCCGGGCCGCTGAGCCGCCGCGCGCTTCCGCCACTCGTCCGCGAACACCGCCAGCACGATCACCGCCCCGATGATCGCCTGCTGCAGGTACGGCGAAATGCCCAGCAGGTCGCTGCCATTCGCCAGCAGGCCCATGATGAAAGCGCCGGTCAATGTCCCGATCACGCTGCCCTCGCCGCCGCGCAGACTGCCGCCGCCGATCACCACCGCCGCGATCGCCTGCAATTCGTAACCCTGCCCCGCCGTCGGCTGTCCCGTCATCAGCCGGCTCGATTCGATCATCCCGGCCAGGCCCACCAGCAGGCCGCCCACCGCGTACACCGCCGTCGTGTGAAACGCCACCGGCACCCCGGCATAGTACGCCGCCTCCGGGTTGCTCCCGATCGCGAAAGCATAGCGGCCCATTCGCGTCCGTTCGAGCAAAATATGGACGCCCGCCGCGCACGCCACCAGCACCCACAGCACAAACGGCGCTCCCAACAGCCGTCCTTCGCCCAGAAAACTGAATCCGGCGGGCAGATTCTGCACCGGAAGCCCGTCCGAGGCGATCAGCGCCAGGCCCCGGTAAATGCCCATCGCCCCCAGCGTCACGATAAACGGGTTGATCCGCAACCGCGACACGCCCAGTCCGTTCAATGTGCCCAAAACCAGGCCCGCCGCCACCCCCGCGGCGATTCCGGCGCCCGCGCCGCCGCCGTTCTGCATCACCAGGCACCCCAAAAGCCCGCTCAATGCCATCATCGAGCCGACACTGAGGTCGATTCCGCCCGCCACCATGATCACCGTCATCCCGAGCGCCATGATGTTGATCACCGCCGTCTGCCGGATCACGCTGGTCAGATTCTCTGGTCGCAGAAAGCTGTCCGTGCCGAGCGATAGCCCCAGAATCAGCATTATCAACGTCAAAAAAGGCCAGAAACGATGCATTTAAGCGCTCTCCAGCGCGGCATACCGCAATATCTCTTCCTGTGTCGCCGTCCCCGGCAGTTCCGCCGCCACCCGCCCCCCCCGGAGCACCAGAATCCGGTCCGCCATCTGCTGCAACTCGGCCATCTCGGAGCTGACCATCACCACGGCCGCGCCTTCCCGAGCCAGTTCTTCCATCAAATCAAAGACTTCCGCCTTCGCCCCGATGTCGATGCCCCGCGCCGGCTCGTCAAACAGATACACCTTCGCCCCGCGCGCCACCCACTTCGCAATCACCACCTTCTGCTGGTTCCCCCCGCTCAACTGCCCCGCCGTCTGCCCCGCCGCCGCCTTCAACTGAACTCGTTTCGTGAGTGAACGGACGACAGTTTCCGAACGCTGTTGAGCAATGAACCCCCACTCGGACACCTGTTCGAGGCACGCCAGCAGCAGGTTCTCTTCCACCGGGCGGCCCGACGCAAGCCCCGCCCGCTGGCGGTCTTCCGGGGCCAGCACGATGCCGGCGCGGAC
>DNFG01000370.1:557-11164 GCA_003487005.1 Bryobacterales bacterium | reverse complement strand
ATCTCGAGGGCCTCGATACCGCCCCCGCTCACGCCCTGGCCGCCAAATTGCTGCTGCGCCACAACCGCGACGCCGCGGCGCCCCACCTGCACAGAGCCTTTGAACTCGGCACCACGGACGAGTACGCTATCTGGCAACTCGTTTGTCTTGAACAGGATAACCCCTACAGCTCACGGCTGCTCCCGGCGCTGGAACACCTGATTCACCTGAATCCCGAGCGCGATGATGCCCGGATGATCCTCGCCTCCCACTACCTCTCCCGGGGGCAGTTTGAGCACGCCAGACGGCACCTCCACGAGGTGCGAAGCGTCCCCAGCGAATTCGCCGGCTACTACGAACGCGCCCTCCGGATTATTGGCCCGGCTTGAGCACCTTCGCCAGAAACGCCCAGATCTCCCGCCGCGACTCCCGGGCCAGACCCGTGTCCAGGCGGTTGAAGGCATGCCCGCCCGGCGCGTTCTCGTAAATCTTGTATTCAAACGGCTTCCCTGCCGCCTGAAGCGCCGCGATCAACCGCCGGACCTCCAGCACATTCACGTCCTCGTCGTTGGTCGTCGAGTGAATCAACAAGGGCGTCGCCAGTTTGTGGGCGTGCGTCACCGGCGAACGGCGCAGGTACTCCTCCACGTTCTGATCCGCGGATTTCCCGATGTGATAGTCGGCCGAGAACATCCGGCGGTACGAGTCGCTCTTGTAGCCCATTCGCGCCACCAGATCGCTCACCGGAACGCCCGCGTAAGCCACGGAATACGCTTCGGGACGCTCAAAAATGCTCATCAGCGTGATCATCCCGCCGTGGGACCAACCCAGAATGCCGACCCGCTTCGGGTCCACGAAATCGAAGCTTTCCAGCGCCCACTGCCGGGCGGCTTCGATGTCGTCGTTTTCGCGTCCACCGTAGTCGATCTGCTCCCAAAACCCCTTTCCGTAACCGTTGGAACCCCGGTATTCGGGGGCAATCACGACATAGCCCTGCTCCACCATTTCCCGGACGAGAGGTACGGCGGTGGTGGAGTTGTTGCCATGCACGCCGCCGTGGACGTAGATCAGCATCGGATGCTTGCGCTTCCGGTCCAGTTTGCGCGGAATGTACGTGTAAGCGCTGATAATCAAAGGGTTACCGGCACCCTGCGCGGTCGGATTCGCCTCGCGGGCCGGCGGCGAACTGGTGAAGCGGACCTTGTCGACGAAGGCCAGATCGTCCATCTTGACGTGCCACATCAAGTCGTCCACCGACTTCAGGATCCGGTCCACCGCGTGGGTGTCGTAAACCGGCGCCGGAGCAGGCGCCTGGGCGGCGGCCGGGAGGGACAGGAGCGCAAAGAGAGCCGCGAGTCGCATATTCGCCAGTGTACTGGCTTCAGCAGATGCGCGGAAGCAGATCGCCGGCGAGATGGTCAAGCGCGCGGCGGCCGCCGATGGCGCTCTGCATCGAGACGCGGGCGGCGCCCTCTTCGCCGGTGATGCCGATGATGGCCGCGCGCGGGTCGAAGCGCTGCATCGCTAAAAGGGCTTTTTCGGCGTCCGATTGCTTCACAATCGCGATAAAACAGCCCTCGTTGGCGACATAGAAGGGGTCCAGTCCGAGGAATTCGCAGGCGCCGCGCACGGGCGTTTCGACCGGGATGGCGGCTTCGGTCAACTCGATTTCGACGCCGCGCGCGCGGGCGATTTCGTTCACCGCCGCCGCCAGACCGCCGCGGGTCAGATCCCGGAGGCAGTGCACTTCGACGCCGGCGCGGAGCAGAGCCTCGACAGTGGGCCAGAGCGGGGCGGCATCGCTCTCGATTTCGGTTTCGAAGGCGATGCCTTCGCGGACAGAGAGCACAGCGACGCCGTGGGCGCCCACCGGGCCGCTGATCAGGATGGTGTCCCCGGGCCCGATCAAGGCCGGGCCGACGCGCGCGCCAAATTCAACAAAACCAACGCCCGAAGTGGTTACATAGAGGCCGTCGGCCGCCCCGCGCTCGACCACTTTGGTGTCGCCGGTGACGATCAGGACTTCGGCCTCGCGGGCCGCCCGGCCCATGTCGTCCACCACGCGGCGGAGCGTCTCAATCGGGAGTCCTTCTTCGAGAATGAAACTGGCGCTGAGCCACCGGGGCCGGGCGCCACACATCGCGAGATCGTTCGCGGTGCCGAAAACGGCGATTTCGCCGATTGAACCGCCGGGAAAGAACAACGGCCGGACGACGTAAGCGTCGGCGGTGAAGATGATCGAGCCGTCGAGGCGAGCGCCATCGTGGCGTTCATGCCCGACGGGGTCGCCGAAAGCAGGGAGGAAGACGTCTTCGATCAGTTGGTCCATCATGCGGCCGCCGCCGCCGTGGGCCATGATGATCCGGTCACTGGCCATAGTGGAAATACGCCGCGCAGGCGCCCTCGCTGGAAACCATGGGCGCCCCGAGTGGGTGCGCCGGTGAACACTCGCGCCCGAACGCCGGACACGCGGGCGGCCGGAGCCGGCCCAGCAGAACATCTCCAGCGTGACACAGAACGGGCGATTTGTGCGCGTTTCCGGCGGTCTTGAATCGGTTTTGAGCGTCGAAAGAAGCGAAATCAGGGCGCAAGCGGAGGCCGCCGCCGGGCATGACGCCGAGGCCCCGCCACTCCCGGTCCGCCGCCTCGAAAACGTCGCTAACGACTTGACGCGCCTGGGGATTCCCCTCCCGCCGGACCGCCCGGGCATACTGATTTTCGACTTCGGCCCTTCCGGACTCGAGTTGGCGAACGGCGAGCAGGATTCCTTCGAGCAGATCGGCGGGTTCGAAGCCGGTGACGACGACGGGGAGGCGGTGGTCGCGGGCGAGGGCTTCGTAGTCTTCGAAGCCGGTGACGGCGCAGACGTGGCCGGGGGCGAGCAGGGCCTGGACGCCGGAGCGGCCGGCGGCGAAAATGGCGCGAAGTGCCGGCGGGACAAGGACATGCGCGACGAGGAGGCTGAAGTTGGAGACGCCGGTTTGAGCGGCCTGCCAGACGGCCATGGCGGTGGCCGGGGCGGTGGTTTCGAAGCCGACAGCGAAGAAAACGACCTCGTGATTGGGGTCTTTTTGCGCGAGTTTGAGGGCATCGAGGGGGGAATAAACGACGCGGGCGTCGCCACCCTCGGCGCGGGCTTCGAGCAGGCTCTGGCGGGAACCGGGGACGCGCATCATGTCACCGAAGGAGGTGACGGTGACGCCGGGGCGGAGACAGAGTTCAACAGCGGTGTCGATCAGGCCGATGGAGGTGACGCAGACGGGGCATCCGGGGCCGTGAACGAGTTCGATGCCGGGGGGCAGCAGGGCCGGCAGGCCCGATTTGAGAATCGTGTGGGTTTGTCCGCCACAGACCTCCATCAGGGTCCAGGGATGGCGGGCGGCGGCGCGCAGTTCAGCGGCGAGGGCGTGGGCGAGGGCCGGGTCGCGGTACTCGTCCAGGTGTTTCACGGGGCGGCCTCGTCGTCGAGACCGAGGGCGCGGAGAGCGGCAAGCCGGGTTGAAGCCTCTTTTTCATCAACAACTTCGAGGGCGAAACCGGCGTGGACGAGGACGTAGTCGCCGGGTTGGGCGGCGGGGGTGAAGGCGAGGCTGACTTCGCGGCGAACGCCGCCAAAATCGACGATTCCGCAGAGAAATTCGGGTTGTGTGCCGCGGATTTCCTCGACACGGGCGGGCACGGCAAGGCACATGGCTTAGCGGACCTCCCGGGCGGCGACCCACTCGATCCAGGGTTCGAGGCCCTCGCCGGAACGGCTGGAAAGGGGAAAAACGGCGGCGTGGGGGCTGACGGCGCGCACGCTTTCGAGGAGTTCGTCGAGGGAGACGTCGCAGTAAGGGGCCAGATCGATCTTGTTGAGGACGATGGCGTCGCTTTGGTGGAACATCCGGGGGTATTTGCGGGGTTTATCGGCGCCTTCGGCGGCGCTAAAGACGGTGACGCGCCAGTGTTCACCGAGATCGTAGGCGGCGGGGCAGACGAGGTTGCCGATGTTTTCGATGAAGAGGAGGTCCGGGCTTTCGGATTCGAGACGGAGGGCGGCTTCGGCGATCATCCGCGCGTCGAGGTGGCAGGAGTTGACATTGATCTGGTGGGCGGCGATGCCGGTGGCGCGAATGCGGGCGGCGTCGAGGTCGGTCTGGAGGTCGCCTTCGATGACGGCACAGCGGCGGCGGGCGGCGAGACGGGGGAGGGTCTTTTCGAGGAGGGTGGTCTTACCGGCGCCGGGGGCGGACATCAGATTGAGGACGGTGCAACGGCGGGCGGCGAACCAGGCGCGATTTTGGGCCGCAAGTTCGTCATTTTTGCGCAGAACGGGGGTTTCGAGGACGACTTTTTCGCTCATTGTGCCTCCACGAGTTCGAGGGACTGGACCTGGAGTTCGCGTCCGGCGATCACGTCGAGGGGGAGGCCGCAGTCGGGGCACCAGAGGACGAGATCGTGGCCGGGGAGCACTTCGGAGCGGCAATGGGGGCAGCGGGCGCGGACGGGGATCTTCTGGATATTGAGGCGGGTGCCGGCGGCGGGGGTGCCGGCGGCGAGGGCTTCGAAGGCGAATTCGAGGGCTTCGGCGACGACGCCGGAGAGGTCGCCGACCTGGATGGAGATGGCGGCGATGGAGGCGGCGCCACGGCGGGCGGCTTCGCGTTCAGCGATGTCGAGGATTTCAGCGGCTATTCCAGTTTCGTGCATGAAGTGCTGCCTGCCGGCCCCGTTGTGCTGCCGTGATCATATCAGGTTTTCAGACCTGATTTGTACACAATCGGGGCCGGTGGAGGCGGCATGAGCGGGGCTATTCGCGGACGACGCGGAAGCCGATGTACTCGGGGCGGGGTTGGCCCTGGGCTTTGGGGTCGACGGGGCGGTCGGCGGAGCCACCGAGGACTTTGCCGTGGCCGTCTTTGGTGACGACCCATTCGGCGACATTGCCGCCGAGGTCATACACGGGGTCGTCGCCTTTGCCGGGGTTCGAGCCGACGGGTTTGAGGAGGGCGCCGGGGGCGAGGCCATCGAGGAGGGAGGCGAGGCGTCCGGCGTCGTCGGGGTTGACGGTGTAGCCGGCCCAGGCGTCGAGGGTGTTTTCGGTGCGGGCGGCGGCGAGCAGGGAGCCGAGTTCCTCTTCGGTGCCGAGGCGGAATTTCTGGCCGGTTTTCTTCGAGAGCCATTCGCAGTAGGCTTTTGCTTTTTCGAAGGAGATGCCGTTGGCGGGGTAATGTCCGGTGCCCGCGGGGAATTGGTAGGAGGAGTCGAAGGCTTTGAATTGATCGCGGGTAACTTCAAAGCGGCCGAGGTGGAAGGTGGCGCGTTCGGCGACTTCGGGAACGTCGTTCAGTTTCTGAACTTTGATGACGGCGGCGAGGGCGGATTCCTTTTTGAGCGCTTCGTTGTCGTCTTTCAGGGTGCCGAAGAGGTGTTTATCGAACCAGCGGAGTTCTTCCTCGAGTTTGCGCTGCTGGAAAGCGACGCGGCGGAGACCGTGGGCTTCTCCGGGAAAGAGGAGGAATTTGACGTCGGTTTTGCCGTAATGCTGGAGGGCGCGGTAATGCTGCCAGCCCTGTTCGGTGGGCACCTGTTTGTCTTCGGTGCCGAAGAAGATGATGGTGGGCGTGGTGACTTTATCCATCCGGAAGAGGGGGGATTTGCGGACGTAGAGATCGGGGTTATCCATCGGAGTGGTGCCGAGGTAGTAGCTGTCGAAGGAGTCGCCGAAGACGGCGTTGCCCCAGTCGCTGATCCAGTTGACGTTGCCCGCGCCCGCGCCGGCGGCTTTGTAGCGGTTGGTGCGGGTGGTGAGTTCGATGGTGATAATGGAGCCGTTGGACCAGCCCATGACGCCGAGCATTTTGGGATCGATGAGGCCCTTGGCGATCAGGTGATCGACGCCTTTTTCGACGTCGATCCATTCGAGGTCATTGTATTTTCCGCCGGAGATGGATTCCCCGAATTTGAGGCCGTAGCCGGAGGAGCCGTGGTAGTTCGGTTTGAGGATGAATGCGCCGCGCTGGGCCATTAACTGGTGGGGGTAGCCCCAGCTTTCGCGGAAAGCATCGGCGTCGTGGCCGTGGGGGCCGCCGTGGATCATCACGACGAGGGGATATTTCTTCCCAGCTTCGTAATTGTGGGGGTAATAGAGGATGCCTTCGATCTCCTCGTCGAGAGCGCCGGTCCAGGTGATGACTTCGGTTTTGGAGATGTTCTTTTTGGCCCAGCCGGTATTGGTTTTAACGAATGGTTTGGGATCGGCGATCCTGGCGACGTCGAGGGAGGCGCGCATCCAGACGGCGGGAGTGGAGGCGGTGGTGTAGTTATAGACGAGGGATTTTCCGTCAAAAGAGGTAGTGACGGAGAAGATATTGCGGGCGTGTTCGCCATCGAGCCAGGAGCGGGTCCAGGAGTCGCCGGAACGGGTGAAGCGGGCAACGCGATTG
Organism: Bryobacterales bacterium; assembly: GCA_003487005.1. Lineage (GTDB taxonomy): Bacteria > Acidobacteriota > Terriglobia > Bryobacterales > Bryobacteraceae > PNKE01. Next base: position 4,757 of record DNFG01000370.1, on the reverse strand, counting down.
CGGGCGCCGTCGAGGAGGATGGCGACGAAGCCGTCTTCGGTGATGTCGTAGCTGAATCCTGCGCCGCGTTCCCAATCGAGGGGGACTTCCGAGTGCCGGGCGGAGGCGAGGTCGTAGTAGTACATCCGTGTGACGGAGGCGTTGTAGAGGTAGTCATGGCTGCTGAAGGGGGCCATGAAGTAGAAGCCTTTGGAGTCGCGGGTGAAGTTGAAGTTGCGGGCCTGGAGTTTGGTGCCGGCGAAGAGTTGGAGGCTGGTTCCCTTTTTGAGGTCGTGGAGGAAGGTGACGGGTTTAATCTTCTGGTTGAAGGTTTCGGCGAGGGAGCGGTTGTGGTTGGTGACGGCCCAGGCGCCGTCGGGGGAGACGGTGACGTTGGTGATCCGGTCGGAGTTGGTGGTCAGGCGGGTGACTTTGGAGCCTTTGATTTCGAACTTGAAGAGGCGGACGGGGGAGGCGTGGTCTTCGTCGTCGAGGACGTTGGTGGCGTCCTTGCGTTCCTTGTTCTTGAGTTCGAAGAGAGAGGAGTCCTCGGCGGCGACGAGGAGGAGGGTATTGTCATCCAGCCAGTCGAAGGCGCGGACGCCTTTCTCGAGTTTGGTGAGGGCCCAGGGTTCACCGCCGCGGACGTCGATGAGCCAGACCTGAGAGCCTCCGCCCGCGCCGGCATCACCGGAGGCGGCGGGAGCGCCGGGCGCTTTGCGCGACGTGAGGAAGGCGACGCGCTTGGAATCGGGGGAGAACCTGGGGGAGGAAGCGCCGTCGCTGCCACGGGTGAGAGCGATTTCGAAGTCGTCGGCGATGTGTTTGAGGAAGATATTGGAGACGGAGACGCCCTTCTCGCGGTCGATTTTGGAGCGGGTGTAGACGGCGAGGCGGCCGTCGCGGCTGAGGTCGAGCGCGGCGGCGCTTTCCTGGTGGAGGACATCTTCGGGGGTCCATTTTTCGGCGGCCGGCAGAGAGACAGCGGCGGCGAGGAGGAAGATCAAACCAAATCGAGACATGGCGGGGAGGCCCTTTCGTCCAAAGTAAGAAAACCCTCCATTTTAGAGGATTTCGGAGGAGGGGTCGTGGGCGCGCCAGTGACGGCGGGCGCGGGCAGGGGTATCGACGGCGTAGCAGTAAACGCAGCCGTGGGGGCAGGATTCATAGCTGCCGATGTCACGGGATTCGGCGCAATCGCAGCCGGGGCGGTTGCCTTTGCGGCGGGCGCGAATGGGATAACCGGCGACGAGAGAGAGGCGGGCGGGGTCGATGCAGCGGGCGGGGACGCCGCCGGTTTCGGGTTGGGCACAGACGGTGGCGGCGAGGCCGTGGCCGGCGGCGATGGCGGTGAAGTCGCGGAGGAGTTGCTGTCTGGCGGGGAGATCGGGGTCGTGCCAGGTGAAGTGCTGGGCGCGGGCGGCGGCGTCGAGGTTGCGGAGGGTCTTGCGGTAGAAGTGGGCGAAGCTGAGGACGACTTCGCTGGTGGCTCCGGCGAGGGCGGCGGCGAGGGTCTCAAAGTTGTGGCGGTGCCAGTCGGGGGGAGTGAGGGAGGAGAGCAGGACGGTGTCGTAGCGCCAGACGGCGGCGTGGGGGCCGAATTCGGCGGCGATCCAGTGGAGGTGATCGGCGGCGCGGCGCCAATCGGTGACGGCGCGTTCGAGTTCGCGGGGGTAGCCGTTGATGGTGTATTGGACGACGAAGGGTTGGCGCTCGCGGCGGAGGTCGAGGAGGGTGTCGCGGAAAGGAGCGAGGTTTTTGGTCCAGAAGACGTAGCCATCGACGTGTTCGGGCAGGAGGGAGACGCGGAAGGGAATGCCGGTGACAGGATTGCGGACGAGGCAGAAGCCGGAGCGGCGGCGGTAGTCAAACCAGTCACGGTAGAAGGCGGGGATGTCGGTCTTGTAGGAAGCCGAGATGATCATGGTTGGGCGGCTTTCATTTTAACGATGGCGCATCAGATATGATGTTTGCCGAAAGGAGCGTGTCATGGAAAGACGTGCATTGCTGAAGGCGACGGCGGGCGGGTTGACGATTTTGAAGAGCGGGGTGTTGCGGGGGCAGACGGCGCCCTCGAACCGGCTGAATGTGGCGCTGATCGGCGTGTGGGGCCGGGGGACGGCGCACTATGACACGCTGCGCAACGAGAATGTGGTGGCGTTGTGCGATGTGAACGAGTTGCGGATGAAGGAAGCGCAGCCGCTGTTTCCGAAGGCGAAGTTGTACACGGACTGGCGGCGGCTGATGGATCAGAAGGACGTGGAGGCGGTGGTGATCTGCACGGCGGACCATCATCACGCATTCATTTCGAATTGGGCGTTAAACCGCGATATGCATGTGTTTTGCGAGAAACCGCTTGGGATCAGCGTGGAAGAGGCGAGGGTGGTCCGGGCGAATTATCTGAAGCGGCGGTCGAAAGTGGCGACGCAACACGGGACGCAGCGGCACGCGTATCCGAATTTCGAGCGGATCCGGGAATTGATATTGGACGGGGCGATCGGGGAATTGAAGACGGTGCATAGCTGGGACGCGCGGCAGTTGCCGCGGCCGGGGTATCCGGAAGCGCAGGGGCAGCCGCCGGCGGGGTTCCACTACGAGCAGTGGATCGGACCGTCGCCGTATCATCCATACAGCCCGCAGTATTTCGGGGGTTCGAACGGGTTGAACTGCCTGTTCTGGAACATGTACCGGGACTTCGGCGTGGGCCAGATGGGCGACATGGGCGCGCACACGATGGACCTCGTGTGGAACGCGATCGACGCGGGCGGACCGCTGAGCGCGGACATCGATTTCGAGGTGAGCGACAAGTTCCATCCGGATATTTGTCCGGTGAAACTGAAGGCGATTTTTGAACATCCGGCCAATAGCTGGCGGGGTCCGGTGAAGCTGGTGTGGTATCAGGGCGGACTGAAGCCGGATGCGCCGAAGGGGTATATCAACCTGGAGCGCGTGGGCAACGGAGCGATTTTCGAAGGGACGAAGGGGAGCATTTTCGCGGATTTCACGAGCCGGGTGCTGATTCCGAATAATGATGATGGCGATTTGACGTATTACAAGCGGCGGGCGAGCAACGACACGCTGACGCTGGTGAACGGGACGGGCAATCCGACGCAGGCGCCGCCGCCGGCGCGTCCGCCGCAGCGGAGGCAGCAACAGCAGTCACTGCCTCCGGGCTTCACGGCGATGCCGAACGCGACGCCGAAGCCGGGCGGATTCCCGGATGTCCAGATGCTGAACGGGAAGGTGCCGGCGGCGCTGGGGTTGCCCAACGACGTGGCGCCGACGGTGCTGGAGGCGGCGAAAGAGGGCCGCGCGCGGCGGTTGGATCCGTTCCAACTGGAATGGCTGGCGGCTTGTAAGGGTCAGAAGAACGATCTGAAGTTCGGCACGAGTACGAAGACGCACTGCGATTTCGATTATTCGGGGACGATGATCGAGCAGATGTTGCTGGGTCTGGTAGCACACCAGGCGGGCAAGAAACTGGACTATGATCCGGTGACCGGGCGCGTGACGAACATGCCGGAAGCGAACGATTATCTGAAGCGGAAGTACCGCGCGGGTTGGACGCTGGACGGCTAATCGCGCGTTGGAAGCAGCCTGAATTCGGCGTTGCGGATGGCGCCTTCGGAGGCGAAAGAAGCAAAGCCGAGCGGGGCGGAGAGCTTGATATCGCCGGGCCGCAGAGAGATCTCGCGGCCCGCGATTCCGGTGTGAATCACGCGTTCGTCATCGATCCAGGCGGAGATGTTCGCGGGGGTGACGCGGAGGCGGAAGCGGTACCAGCGTTTGTTTTCGAAGGTGAAATAGGAGCGGGTTTCGTTGTCGGCGGCGGTTTGTCCGTCGATGTTGGAGAGGCCGACGATGTCGCCGCCCCAACCGCCGGCGACCCAGGTGCAATAGTCGCCGCCGGCGGGGAAGGTGATGCTGGCGAAGAAGTCGTTGCCGCGAAGGCGGGCGGCTTCGAAGCGGATTTCGTAGTGGGTGGCGGGGAAGGCGGCGGTCCAGGTGATGCCGGTGAGGGGGCCGCCGGGGGGCAGGAGGACGGCGCCATTTTCAAAGCGGGGGGTGGCGACGCCGGCGAAGGGGGTGGCGCGCCAACCGTCGAGGGAGCGGCCGTCGAAAAGGGGTTTCCATTCGGGAGCGGCAGGCTGGGCGGCGGCGATGGTTGTGACAACGAAGATCAGGGCAACAGGCAAGCGGAGCGCGGGCATGGCGCTTCGA
>DNFG01000370.1:0-259 GCA_003487005.1 Bryobacterales bacterium | reverse complement strand
GGGCTACTGCCATGAGCGATAGAGGCGGCCCATGGCTTCAAGTTTGGCTTTATTGGAGGCGACGGCCTGGACGGTGAACATCATGATGCCGGAGGCGTCGCCGGTTGCGCCGAGGCGGAGGACCTGGTCGAATTCGAGGGGCGTGACTTCGCGGGGTTTGTCGAGGGCCTGCACGATGGGCCACATTTTGGCGCGGGCATTGAGGCGGCGGGTCCACCAGGCGATGTTTTCGCCGACCCATTCGGGGGGGCGTCCCATG
>DNFG01000004.1 GCA_003487005.1 Bryobacterales bacterium | reverse complement strand
GTCGTCCGACGACTGGTACAGCAGGTAGTCCAGCCAGCCATCGTCGATCAGCGCCGAGTTCGTGTTCAGCGTGTGGGTGGTCCGCGGGTGCTGGTTGTAGTCCAGTTCCTTCAGTTTCAACCCCAGTTCGCGCGTGAATTCGCGGGCATTGGCATACTCCTCATACTCCTGCACCAGTTGCCACGTCACGTTGTAGGCCGAGTACCGGGCCACCATGAAGCGCAGGTAGCGCTCGCGCTGCTCGCGCTCGGGAAACAGTTTCGCCAGATGATTCTCGTCGCCACCCAGAATCAGATCCGAAAACAGTCCCTGTTGGTGGACGAAGGCCACCCGCGAGTCCAGTTCCCGGAACCACGCCTGGCTGGGTTCGTCCGGCGACGTGAATGCCGTCTGCGGCCCCCCTGCCCACGGCAGCGTCAGATAGCGGACATGCGTGAACTTCTGCTCCGCCCGCTTCCGGATAATCGTCTCAAACAGCGCCTGCTCCACCCACGCACAGCGATAGCAGGTGTCGCCCATCCAAAGATGGGGCTTCCGCTGCTCGTGATGGATCCAGAAATGAAGGTTTACCGGGCGGATGAACCCGACACTTTCCGACGCCGTCGCGCTGAACTTGCTGATCTGCCCGTTCACCGATGCGAGATTCGACGTCAGCCGGAACGTCCACTCCCCGGCTTCGGTCGGCGAAAACCGGAAGCGCATCTGCTCGCCGTCAAAGAAAGCGGGCACGCGGAACGTCTTGAACGACGGCGAACGCATTTCGGCCCACAGATCGACGCTTTTGTAGGGATTCGGGTGCTGGGCGCGTTCCGCCGCCGTCATCGGGACCGTGATCTCGCAAGGCGAATACGCCGGAGTGGGCGCGCACGGCGTGATCGCGGAAAGCAGGGCCGGGACCGCGAACGCGGTCCAGAGCAGAAGGAGCCTTCGCATAGTTTCAGTGTACCCGGGCCATGGTGTAATGACGGGATGCTTTCGAAATGGCTCGCTGCCCTGATGCTTTGCCTCGCCCCCGTCGCCGCGGCCGTGCCCACCATTGAAGAGAAAACGCGCGAAATGCGCAAACTGGACGGCTTTTTTACGCTCTACTGGGACGAAAACGCCGGCAAACTGTGGCTCGAAGCCGGCCGCTGGGGCCAGGAGTTTCTCTATGTGAACTCGCTGCCCGCCGGCATCGGCTCGAACGACATCGGCCTCGACCGCGGCCAGTTGGGCGCCACGCGCGTGGTCCGCTTCGAGCAGGCCGGGCCCAAAGTCCTTCTGATTCAATCCAATACCGGCTACCGCGCGACTTCCGAAGATGCCGGAGAGCGCCAGGCCGTCCGCGATTCCTTCGCCGAATCCGTCATCTGGGGCTTTGAAATCGCCGCCCGGACCGGCGAACGCGTTCTCGTCGATGCCACCCCCTTCTACTTGCGCGACGCCCACGATGTTGCCGGCCAGTTGCAGCGCGCGCGCCAGGGCGCGTGGCGCGTCGAAGCCTCCCGCAGCGCGCTTTTCGAGCCCCGGACCCGCAATTTCCCCCGCAATACCGAGGTCGAGGCCACCATCAGCTTCGCCGGCGGCCCCGCGGGCGCGTGGCTCTCTTCCGTCTCCCCCGCCCGCGATGCCGTCTCCGTCCGCCAGCACCATAGCTTCATCCAACTGCCCGAACCCGGCTACCAACCGCGCGAATTCGACCCCCGTGGCGGCTATTTCCCCGTTTCCTGGTTCGATTTCGCCACGCCGGTCGATCAGCCGGTCGTCAAGCGCTTCATCCGACGGCATCGTCTCGTCAAGAAGGACCCGCGCGCCAAAATCAGCGAGCCCGTCCAGCCGATCGTCTACTACCTCGACCGGGGTACCCCGGAACCGGTCCGGACGGCCCTGCTCGAAGGCGCGCGCTGGTGGGATGCCGCCTTTGAAGCCGCGGGCTTCCGCAACGCCTACAAAGTCGAAATGATGCCCGAGGGCGCCGACCCGATGGATGTCCGCTACAACGTCATTCAGTGGGTCCACCGCTCGACGCGCGGCTGGAGTTATGGCGCGAGCGTCTCCGACCCCCGGACCGGCGAGATCATCAAGGGCCACGTCACCCTCGGGTCCCTCCGCGTCCGCCAGGATTTCCTGATCGCCGAGGCCTTCCGCGCCCCTTACGAACCCGCCGCGCAGTCGGATCCCACCCTGATGAAGATGGCGCTGGACCGCCTCCGCCAGCTTTCCGCCCACGAAGTCGGCCACACGCTCGGGCTTTCGCATAATTACATCGCTTCGGCGACCGGAAACGCTTCGGTGATGGATTACCCCCACCCGCTGATTGCACTCGGCGCGGACGGCCGTCCCGGCGTCGCGAACGCTTACGATCTCAAAATCGGCGAGTGGGACAAAGTCTCGATCGCCTGGGGCTATGCCCAATTCGCTCCGGGCGCGGACGAAAAGGCCGAATTGAACAGGATTCTGGACGAAGCGGCGAAGCGCGGGCTCGTGTTTTTGTCCGACCAGGATGCCCGCCCGGCGGGCAGCGCCCACCCGGCCACGCATTTGTGGGACAACGGCGCAAGCGCGGTGGACGAACTCCGGCGCGTGATGGCGGTTCGAGGCGCGGCGCTCGCGCGATTTGGGGAGAACAATCTGCCGGCGGGGCGACCGCTGGCGGAACTGGAGGACGTGCTCGCGCCGCTCTATTTCGGGCATCGCTACCAGGTGGAGGCCGCGGCCAAGGTGGTCGGTGGTCTGGACTACCGTTACGCCCTGAAAGGCGACGGTCAGACCCCGACCGCGCTGGTCCCGGCCGCTGAACAGACCCGCGCGCTCGAAGCGCTGCTCGATACGTTGAAGCCCGAAGCGCTGGCGATCCCCGAACGGGTGCTGGCGCTGTTGCCGCCGAGACCGGCGGGGATCGCCGCCACCCGGGAACTCGTCCGGGGGCGGACCGGGCTGACGTTCGACCCACTCGCGGCGGCCGAATCGGCCGCGGATCTGACGCTCGGCCTGCTGCTCCACCCGGAGCGGGCATCGCGTCTGGTGGTTCATCGTGCGCGGTCCGCCAGCCAGCCTGCGCTCGGCGCAGTGCTGGCCCGGATCGGCGAGGCGGCGTGTCCATCCCGGTTCGGCGAAGAGATGGCCGGCGAAATCGGGAAAACCGTTTGCGGACAGGCGGTCCGGCATCTCGCGGCGCTCGCCGCCGACGAACGGGCGCTCGGCGCCGCGCGCGGCGAAGCATTAGCGTCACTTCACGCCCTTGGAACGCGCCTGGAACTTCAGAAGACGCCCTTTAACGCCTTCCTGAAAGCCCGAATCGACGCCTATTTGAAGGATCCAGCCTCGGCCGCTCTGCCCAAAGCGCTCGACCCCCCGCCGGGGATGCCGATCGGCATGGAAATCAGTTGCGGCTGGCAGTGAGCGCAGTGCAGGAAGTCTAGAATCCGCGGCGCGGCTGACGGCTGGATGGGAATTGGACTGAGGGTGGCTCCGGTTCGGGTTCGGGCGCGCCCGCGCGGCGATTCAGGGCAAATGCGCCCGCCTGCAGAAGGACGGCTGCTCCAAACCAGACCTGCCAGCGGGAGAGAATGCCCTCGGTGACCAGAAATTCGTGCGCCAATCCCAGGTCGGCGCCGAGGCGCCACAAAGCGAAGGCGACAGAAAGGACGGCGGCGGGTGTCAGGATCGCGGCAAGCCCGGAAGCCCCGGCGGGCGGCGACGCGGGACGGGCGTCCGCTGCCATCGCAACCACTCTCGGGCCGGCCGGAGGCAACCGCTTCGGCGCTCCCTCGTTGAAACGAAGTCGAACGATCATGTTTCCATCACCCTCTCCACTTGGATGTTCCTTTCCCGCGAAGAGGTTCTGTAATAAAGTGTAAAGGGTTTAGACCCTCTCGAAAAGAGTATCGGCATCCAAGGAACCAGACTTTATGAGCAAATTACAGGCAGCAGTGATTGGCGCGGGCTTCATGGGGCGGACGCACGTGGAGGCGCTGAGGCGTCTGGGCACGGTTGAAGTGGCCACCGTCGCCGGCATTTCCGAAGCGGAGGCGCAGTCGTTCGCCGCCGCCATGGGCGTCGCCAACGCGGCCCCGAGCGTGGACGCCGTTCTGGCCGACCCCGCCATCCACGGCGTGCACATCTGCACCCCCAACGCGACCCATTTCCCGATCGCCATGAAAGCCCTCGCGGCCGGCAAACACGTGCTGTGTGAAAAACCACTGGCCATGTCGGCCGCCGAAGCCCAGCAGATGAAGGAACTGGCGGACAAAAACAAGCTTTGCCACGCCACCAACCACAATTTGCGCTACTACGGCGCCACCCAGCAGATTCGCCGGATGATCCAGAACGGCGATCTCGGCGACATTCTCGTCGTCCAGGGCACCTACTCGCAGGACTGGCTGCTCTACGACACCGATTTCAACTGGCGGATTCTTCGCAAGCACAATGGCCCGCTGCGCGTCGTCGGCGACATCGGCTCCCACTGGATGGACATGATCCAGCACGTCACCGGCCTGTCCATTACCTCTCTCTGCGCCGATCTGAACATCGTCCACAAGAAGCGCAAACAGCCCAAGGTGGCCGTCGAAACCTTCGCCGGCAAGACCCTGAGCCCCGAGGACTACAACACGATCAAGATCGACACCGAGGACTTCGGCATGGTGATGCTCCACCTCGGCGCGCGGTGCCGCGGGGCGTTCACCGTCAGCCAGGTCTCGGCCGGGTGCAAAAACCGGTTCGAAATCCAGGTCTTCGGCACCAAAGCCGGCGTGATCTGGAACCAGGAACGGCCCGAAGAGGTCTGGATCGGCCGCCGGAACGAGGTCAGCGGCGCGCTGCTGAAGGACGCTTCGCTCTTCTACCCCGAAGCCGCCGGCTACGTGGATTACCCCGGCGGGCACGCCGAAGGCTATCCGGACACCCACAAGATGCTCTTCAAGCGCTTCTGGGCGCGGGTCGGCGACAAGAAACAGCCTGTTGAGTACCCGACCTTCGCCGACGGTCTGCGCGGCATGCAGTTGCTCGAAAAGGTGATCGAGAGTAACGAGAAGCGCGGCTGGGTGGATTGCGGTCCGGCGAAGAAGGGCAAGTAAACCCGGTTCAGGTCAATTCGCGGCGCCCCCTCGCGAGGGGGCGCCGGTTTCATTTGCCCTTGTCCCCGCCGCCTCTTGTTATTACAATAGTTATAACGAAGAGGAGGCCGTCATGGTCGCACTGAAAGTTCGCAAGTTCGGGAATTCGCTGGGCGTGGTGCTTCCGAAGGAAGTTCTCAACCGGCTTCACTCCAACGAAGGGGCGCAGTTGTTTCTGGTGGAAGCGCCCGACTCGTCCTATCGGCTGACCGCATTCGATCCGGGTTTTGAAGAGAAGATGGCGAAGGCCGAGGACATCATTCAGCGCTACCGGAACACGCTCCACGAGCTCTCGAAATGAACGAGCCCGTTTGGACCGAGGAGCGGGTCGTACTTCTCCTCCATGACCGGCTGCTGGCGTTGCACGGCGGCGCGGAGGGTGTCCGCGACCAGGGGTTGTTGCAGTCCGCGCTGGGCCGGCCGCTCAAAACCTTTCACGATGAGGACGAAGCCGACGTCATCCGGCTGGCAACGGCCTACACCGCCGGCATCGTCCGCAATCATCCGTTCGTGGACGGAAACAAGCGAACCGGGTTTGTGACCGGGATCCTGTTTCTGGAACTCAACGGCTTTCGCTTCACCGCCAGCGAAGTCGAGGCGACCAGAGCCGTCCTGGAGATTGCGGCGGGCACGATGGATGAAGCCGGGTACGAGGCATTTCTGAGGGCGAATTCGCAGGTGATCCCTTCGCGATAAGCCTGCCGCTGGGACGCGGGCGTATAATACCAGTCTGGAGGAATCCCCATGAGAATGACCAAGTCCGTCCCGGTGTTCGTATTGCTGGCCTTCCTGGCCGCCTGTTCTAGCGGCAGCAAGGAATCGACCAAGATCGAAGAGGGGGAAACCCTGTCGAAGAACCCGCTTGGGGCGTTGTCGCAACTGGCGAAGGCCGGCTCGGACCTCGAGAAGATCCAGAAGGATCTCGAGAACATGAAGCCGGTGGAGGCCCTTCATTTCAACGAACTGATCAAGTATCTGCCGGAGGCGCCGGGGGGCTGGGAAGCCGAAGCGGCGCGCGGCGAGACGAATCAGATGGGCGAATGGAAGTTTTCGCAGGCCAGCCGGCAATATAACTCGGGCGACAAGTCGATGGAAGTGCAGATCCAGGACTGGGCCTATCAATACGGGCTCTATGCGCCGTTCTTCCTGTCGGCGTCGTTCTCGCAGGAGACCACGGAAGGGTACAACAAAGGCATCAAAGTGGGCGAGGACCCGGGCCGGGAAGAGTACCAGACGGCGCAGCAGCGCGGGAATCTGGCTTTGCTGGTTGGCAAGCGGTTTCTGGTTTCGATCAAGGGTTCGACGATTCAGGCGCAAGAACTCAGGACCTGGCTGGACGCCATCAACACGGCCGGGTTGCGGGGACTGGCGCAGGCAGCGCAGGCGCAGTAGTGCGCCGGGCGGAATCGGAATCCGTTGCAGCCTTTTTGGCTCGTGGCGCGTCTGAACAGACAGCGGCCGGTGTTGCCGGGTGCTGGTATATACTTCTAAACAGGGAGATTCCCTCCGGGGCCGCTGGGAAACGGCGCCGGTGTCCGGGAGACACACCAACATGAATCGTGGTTTTAAGTATGGGGTGGTCACGTTGTCGACCGTGCTGGTGGGCTTTCTGCTCATTGGCGTGGTCCTCGGGCAGAGCGCACCTGCGGGCAGCAATGAGCCGTACCGGCACCTGAACGTCTTCACGGAAGTCTTCGCGAAGATCAAGGCCGAGTACGTGGAAGAACCGGACATGAAGAATGTGACCCTGGGGGCCATCAACGGCCTGCTGGTGTCGATGGACCCGTTTTCGAGCTACCTGAACAAAGAGCAGTACGAGGCGTTCCAGAAGGCGCGGCAGACGCCGAAAGCCAATGTCGGGCTGATTCTTTCGCGCAAATATGGCTTCGAAATGGGCGTGGTGCACGCCATTGAGGGTTCGCCGGCGCAGCAGATGGGGCTGACGACGGGCGACATCATCGAGGCCATCAACGGGATTTCGACACGCGATATGCCGCTGGCTTTCGCCGAAGTGCTGCTCTCGGGAGAGCCCGGTTCGACGCTGGAATTGACGGTATTGCGGCTGCGCCGCCCCGAGCCGACGACAGTGAAACTGACCCGTGCCATGGTGACGCCCCCCGGCGCGGCCGCGAAAATGGTCGACACGGCGACCGGCCACGTGCAGGTCCGGACACTCACCGCGGGCAGCGCCGCGCAGGTGGCGCAGAAGATCCGCGAACTCGAAAAGCATGGCGCGCGCCGCCTGGTGCTGGATCTGCGGAACTGTGCCGTCAGCGAACCGGAGGAAGGGATTCTGCTGGCCGATCTGTTCCTGGATTCGGGCAAGATTGCCACGCTCGAAGGGCAGCGTGTGGCGAAGAAGATCCGCGAACTCGAAAAGC
>DNFG01000523.1:4500-4722 GCA_003487005.1 Bryobacterales bacterium | reverse complement strand
CGGACGCGCTTCCAGCGGCTCCTCGTGCAGCAAGTGATCCAGATCCCGGATCAGCGCCTCCGCCGTCGCGTAGCGCCGCTCCGGATCCCGGTGCATCGCCTTCAGAATCAACACATCCAGGTCCCGCCAGACCGCGTTTCCCACCGCCAACCCGCCTTCGCCCCGCCGCGCCGCCACTGACGGCCTCTCCGGATCGCCCTTCGCGATCAACTCCGCCGCCTC
>DNFG01000523.1:375-4217 GCA_003487005.1 Bryobacterales bacterium | reverse complement strand
TCCCGTCCGCGTCTGGTTCCCCGGGCGTCCGCGTCGTCACATCGAACGGCGGCCGGCCCGTCACCAGTTCATACAACAGCACGCCCAGCGCGTAAATATCCGTGTAAATCCCCGCCCGCTCCCCGCGTACCTGCTCCGGCGCCGCGTATGCCGGCGTCATCATCCGCAATCCCGTCCGCGTCTGGTTCCCCGGACGTCCTTCGGCCTCCTCCAGCTGCTTCGCGATCCCGAAGTCCAACAGCCGGATCGAGCCGTCCTCCTTCACCAGAATGTTCGACGGCTTCAAATCCCGGTGAATGATCGCGTTTGCGTGCGCGAATTGCACCGCCTCCGCCACTGCCCGCAACAACCGGACGCGCTCCGCCAACCCGCTTCGCCGCTCCCGGCAATACTCCGTCAGCGGTAAACCCTCGACGAACTCCATCACGAACCACGGCGTCCCGTCCGGCAGCGTGTCCGCGTCATACAACCGCGCGATTGACGGGTGATTCAATTGCGCCAGCGTTCGCTGCTCGTTCGCGAATCGCTCCCGCCGTGCCGGCGACAGCCAGGCGTCCCGCAGTAACTTCAGTGCCACCTGACTGCCCAGATCCTCCCGCTCCGCCAGGTAAACCACCCCCATTCCGCCCTCGCCAGCCACTCGGATCAGCCGGTATGGACCCACCATTCGTGACTCCGGCACCGTCCCGATCACCGCCCCCGCCACCCCGGCCAGATCCCCGTCCAGCACCGACGCGCCCCCGGCGTCCGCCCGGACCATCTCCTCCACTCTCGCGCGGAGTGTGTCATCGCCAATACACTCCGTCTCCAAAATCACCACACGTTCGGCCTCCGGCAGGTCGGCCACCCGGTGAAACAACGCCTGAATCCGCTCAAACCGCTCTTGATCCATCGATTTCAGCGCGTCCTTTGCAGTTCCGCCGCCAGCCAGGCTTTCGCCACCCGCCACTCACGGTGAACCGTCGCCTCGGACACTTCGAGCAGTTCCGCCGTCTCCGCGATGTCCAGACCGCCGAAGAACCGGCTTTCGACGATCTGTGCCTGCCGGGGATTCAGGCGCGCCAGATCGGTCAGGGTCTCGTCCAGCGCCAATAGCTCCTGCTCACACTGAACAGGACGGTCGAAACCGTCTGCAAACGCCACAAAAACGGCTTCAGGCCCCCCTCTTTTGTCCGCCTTCCTGCGTCTGGCGGCTTCAATTAACAACTGGCGCATCGCCCGGGCGGCGATGCGTTTGAAGTGCAGGCGGGAGGTGGATGCCAGTCCTGGTGACTTCGCCATCTTGATCCAGGCCTCGTTGACCAGAGCCGTCGGGCTCAGTGTCTGCCCGGATTCGTCCCGCCGGACCGTCGCCGCCAGTCTCCTCAATTCCTCATAAGTGACACTAAACAAATGGTCGAGAGCCGCCCGCTCTCCGGACGTTTCGGGTCGTTCGCCAAAATTCGGCTCATGCATGACAGTTTTCGGCCCGGCTCTGCGCATTGCGTGGGGAAGATCCGACGACCCAGGTCCCTTGCAGCCCAATGACTGCAACCTAACATCCGGGGATGCACCCTGGCAAGTCTGGAGGAACCATGCAAAGACTGACATTCACTCTGCTGATTGCCGCGCTTCTGCCCGTCCTTCCCGCGACGGGCCAGACCCCATCGTGCGCCGGACAAGCCCGATGCACTGAAGTTGCTTCGTTTACCGCCACCGTCACGGATTTCCGGACCAGCGTTCGCGACCGCTACAAGGTGATCACCGCGACGATCCGCTTCCAAAACAAGCTCAACCGGCCGCTTATTCTGGGCTTTGTCGAGGGTTCTGGCGTCGCTACGGACGATCAGGGCAACCGTTATCAGCTCTACGGCGACGGCGCCGTTCGCGCGATGGGCATCATCAACCGCCAGGGACTCGACCCGAAGTTCGTCCTTGAACCTGGGCAGGCAAGCGATGCCCGCTTCGAGATGACCTGGCAGGCGCGCCGGAGCGACATCATCGGATTGAGCTTCGTGCTCGAGCTGGCGGTCCGCGAAATCACTCCGATTCAGGGCCGGCAGTACCGCCTGGGCGTTGAACATGCCCTTCGGATTGAAGGACTTGGCGACCAGATGGCCGCTCCGGCGGCTCCGGCCGCGGCGCCGGCGCCCAGCGCGGCGGCAGCCACGATACCCCAGGAGGATCTCTGCGCCGGCAAGCAGCGGTGCGCTCATCCGGGGCCATTCGTGGCGGAAGTTCAGAACATTTCGGGCGCTCTAACGGGCTCATATCCGAGTCAGCGGCACGTCCTCCGCATCAATGTCCGGTTCCGGAACGTGACGGATCAACCGCTGATTCTGGGATACTCCTCGGGGACTTCCAAGATCATCGACGACCTGGGCAACGAGTATTACTGGGGCAGTGCCAACACTTACGACAAGAGTGTGACCGGAATGGGTGTCGTTCAGGCGCGCGAAGCCAACCCGGAATTCGTGCTACAGCCCGGCGAATCACGCAATGCGACCTTCCAGTTGTTCCGCTCGATCGGCCGGAGCCAGGTCGGGAGTGGGTTCACGTGGGACTTCGCGGTCGAAACGCTCGAAGTGCTGCCGTCGAAGCAGGTCCGCTCGCTCCGCCAGTACAGTATGAATATACAGGACTTAACTGCGCGCCCTCCCGCCGCCGGGGCTCCAGCCAGCCGCAATCAGCAGCAGACGCCCGCCGAATCGGTTCAGCAGTTGAAGGACCTGTTCAAGCGAAAGAAGAAGTAGCCGGCCATTGTCTATTGTACATATACAATAGACAAAGTCTAACTACCATTCGACCGCGGGAATGCCGGTCCTGCTGAAGTCGTCCCCCTTGAACAGAAGCGGTTCGCCGGCGAGAATCGCGGTGGCGTAGGCGGCACAGTCAGCCATGTTGAGGGCCGCGGGATGGCGGCCCTTTCCGAAGCGCCGCCACGCCTCGCGGGCTTCTTCCATGTGCCGGTGGTCGAAGGGGATGATTTCAACGTCGAGGCGGCTCAATGCGGCCTCGACCAAATCGGCTCCCGTTTGAGGATGACGGGATTCGAGCACCATCATCAGCTCAAACCAGTTCACGGCGGACATCAGCCGAACTCCAGGTATCGACAGGACTGCGGAGATTCGTTCGGCCTCCGGTTCATCCTGGATGCAGGCGACCAAAGCCGAAGTGTCAATCACCATTAGCGGGGCACTCCGTGCTCGTCGTAACCGATAATCTCGTCGGCAGTGCGGTCATCGAGAACAGGCAGTGCCCGAATTTTGGCCGAGATTCGCATCAAGTACGCCTGGAGACGCTCCTGCTCCTGCTGTGCCGGCGGTTCACGGCGGAGACGTTCCTGGAGGGCTTCCTTGACGACGGCGGTGAGGGACTTGCCGGTCCGGCGGGCGAGTTCCTTGGCCATGGCGTGGGCTTCGGGGTCTTTGATGTTCAGGACAGACATCGAGCCTCCTTTCCTCCATTTTAGGAGGAAAGGAGGAAAGTGGGGAGCCCCTCATTTCAGGTGCTGGTCGAACCAGGCGATGGCGTCGTCCTGCATGGCCACGTTGAAGATGTGTGGCTGGTCGTAGAAGCGGCCTGTAAAAGCGTTGGGAGAGCCGTTTTTGGCGTAGATTTTCGCGATTTTAGCGAGGCTTTCCTCCATTCCGGCGAGCGGGAAGAGTCCATCGCGGCGGCACTGCTGGACGAACAAGGGTTTGGGGGCGCGGAGAGCGACGACGTCGGGCAGATCGAGGCGGTCGTGGAGGCGGGGGATGAAATGGACGAAGGAGTGGGTGTCTGTACGGGTTCCGTGCGCGCACGGGAGAGAGGCTCTGGAAATTCGATCTGAACCCCAAGGGCATCGCGCCCGGGGCGCG
>DNFG01000523.1:0-161 GCA_003487005.1 Bryobacterales bacterium | reverse complement strand
GAAATGGACGAAGGAGTGGGTGTCCATGTGCTTGCGCATCATCGGTTTTGCGGTGGACATGAAGCCCACGACACAGCCGGCGGCGATCCGGTCGTCGAGACCGGCGAGCAGGAGGGATCGCCACCCGCCCATTGAGACGCCAACACAACCGATCCGGGCCG
>DNFG01000253.1:14517-22586 GCA_003487005.1 Bryobacterales bacterium | reverse complement strand
AACAGCCTGTCCCCCGGCCAGTGACCCGGCCAGTCACGACACCACCTGCGATCCCGCAGCAGCCGCAGGTCCAGCCCCAAGACACTCCAGCCAAAACCCAACCGGCACCACCGCCTGTGCAGCCGAACCTGACGCCAGCCCCGCCGGTTCAATCCACCCCCGCTCAGTCCGCACCAGCACAACCCGCACCAAGCCGGACTCCCGTCTTCCAGCCAGAGCGAACCTACCCGCCCGAGCGCCCAGCCGCCCCGGTTCAGCCTCGCTATTCCGGACCCAACTCCGGAGTTATCGTCTGGTCCGGCCAGCTTGAGCGCGGCGCTGCCGTCCAGATCGATGGCGACCGCCCCAGCACCGGCAGTATCAGCGGCGCCCTCCCTGGCGTGCCCGTCATTGTCGAGATCACTCCCTCCGACATCGCCGTCGCCGAGGCCCCGGGGCCCGGCAATGACTGGAAGCGCATCTCGATCCGAAGCCGCAAGAACCGCCACTCGGTTGTCACCATCCGCTGGCGGATTCTCTGATCCGATCCGTAGGAAACCACACTCATGATCCCGTGCCCTTACTGCCAGGCTCCTCTCGAACCCAATACCCGCTTCTGCGGCGGTTGCGGCCGCCCGGTTCCTGCCGCAACTCCCCCTCCGCCGGCCTTCGCAACGCCGCCCCAACCGCCGCAGCCGTCCTTCGCCACACCGCCGCCGCCTCCACCCGTGGCCATGCCTGCCATTGCCGCCCAACCTTCCGCCCTCACCTGCCCGCCCGGCCAGACCCGTTTCGATGTCGAAACTTTCGAGATGTGGCGAATGCCCAAGATCATCATCAACCAGGCCACGGTTACCGTCGAAGCCGGCGAACTCCACTACATGCGCGGATACATCCAGATGCAGGCCGAAATGCCCTCCATCGGCGGCATTGCCAAGTCCTGGGTCACGAAGGAGAAGGCCGTTCGTCCTACATACTCCGGCAGCGGCGAGATCTATCTCACGCCCACCTTCGGCGAAGTGAATCTCCTCGAACTCCAGGGCAATGAAACCTGGATTCTGGACAAAGGCTCCTTTCTCGCCTCCGAAGTCACCGTGGAACTTGGCGTCTACTCGAACAAGTTAATGACTTCATTCTTTGGCGGCGAAGGTATGTTCCAGACTCAGGTCAGCGGCTATGGCAAAGTATTCTACGGCTCCCCCGGCCCCCTGCGACGGATCGATCTCCGGGGCGAAACGCTTACCGTGGACGGCTCCTTCGCCGTGGCGCGCACGGCTTCCCTGGAGTACAAAGTTGAGAAAGCATCCAAGCGGTTATTCGGCAGCTGGCTCTCCGGCGAAGGCCTTGTAAATACGTTCACCGGGCATGGCACCGTCCTTCTGGCGCCCATGTCGAACCGCTATCTGACGATGATGTACCAGTTCGGCGGCCTCATGCAGGCCGTCCGCTCGATCAGCCGCTCCGGCTAGAGGTGAACCATGAATGCAGGCCACGCCAGCAGAGTCGCCGGTGGGCAGTGCCCCGCTTGTGGGGCTCCCACTGCGGGCGAGGCCCAATTCTGTGGTCTTTGCGGCGCGGCTCTGCCCGCATCTGCCACGGCGCCCCCCGGCGAAATCGTCTGGGAAATTGACATGCCCCTGCTCACCAGCAGGTTCATCCTCTATGACTTCGGCAAAGTCTTCCTCTGGACCGCATTGATCATGATCGTCCTGCTCAGCGTCGCATTCGCCCTGGCGGGAGAGTTTTCCGCCGAAGAATTCCTGATGATTAGCGCGATGACCGGGCTTGCCGTCTTCATCCTCGCCCTCCTCGTCATCTTCGTCATGGCCGTCTTTTTCAACAACCGTTACCGCGCCTCCTTTGCCATCAACAGCGAGGGTATCGGCTACGTGTCCAGGTCCAACCGCGGCAGATGGGCCAACCGGGCGGCCATCGCCGCTGGCGTACTCAGCGGGCGCCCGGGCGTTGCCGGAGCCGGCCTCCTCGCAGCGTCACGGGAATCCATGGGCATCGAATGGAGCGAGATTCAGCGGGTCAATGAACACGCCGCCGATCGCGTCTTCAGCCTCAGAAACAGTTGGCGTGTGGTCCTCCGCCTCCACTGCACCCCAGAGAACTACGCTGCTGTTCGGGCTCTGCTCGCAGCCCGCCTGCCCGCCGGCGCGATCGTCTCCGGACCCGGCATTGGCGCCGCCGAACCCTTCCGCCGCCTGCTCCTCGGCTTCGCCGCCTGGGCCGCCATCCATTTCGGCGCCGCCTCCCCCGAACCGTTGCCCTGGATAGCCGCCGCCTCGATCGCTCTCGCGGCCTCGGGCTGGTTCCAGGGCGGTGTCCGGACCCTGCTCAGCCTCGCCGCTGCCGCCACGGCCACCGTCCAACTCGCCGCCTGGCCCGGCGGCCTCGACGCCGTGTTCGCCTCCGGCTGGAACGCCCTCCCCACCGCGATCGGCTTCGCCGCTTTCGCCGCGGCCGCCCTCCAGTCCTTCGCCACGCCCCGCCCGGCCGCCACCTCCCTCGTCCTCGCAGCGTTGCTCCTCGCTCCGCCGCCAGCCGCCGCTGATCGGCAGAAGCAGCCCTGGGAGGGCCTCAACTTCTTCTCCGTGGACGACGAACTCGCCCTCGGCCGCAAGTATGCCGCCGATCTCGACCGCCGCCTCCCCCTCGTCGCCGGATCCGAAGCCGGCACAGCCGTCGACCGCATCGGCCGCCGCCTCGCTGCCCACGCCCCACGCGCCGCCGAATGGCGTTTTTCGGTCGTCAATACTCGCGAAGTGAACGCCTTCGCTGTCCCTGGTGGCTACATTTACGTCAATCGGGGCCTGGTCGAACTCGCCGAGAGCGAAGACGAACTCGCCGGCGTCCTCGCCCACGAAATCGCCCACGTCGTCGCCCGGCACAGTACCCGGGCCATGTCCAAACAACTCCTCCTCACCGCCGTCGCCATGGGCGCCAGCCTTGCTGTCAGCCGCAAGAGCGAACGGTGGGGCGACATCATCGCCACCGCGGGCGGCGCCGGCGTCCTGATGGCCGGCCTCAAGTACAGTCGCAACGACGAGTATCAGGCCGATCGCCTCGGGGCGGAAATCATGCAGGCCGCCGGCTACTCCCCGCACGGCCTCGCGACGTTCTTCGAGAAACTTCAGGGAGAATCCACAGGTCGCGGCGCCTCCCGCGGCGCCCGCTTCCTCGCCCTGGTCAGCACCCACCCACCCACCGGCGAACGCATCGCCCGCCTGCAACCCCTTCTCGCCACCGCCTCCCCGCCTGCCGTCCAGCCTCGCAGCGAACTCGCCCTCGCGCAGGCCGCCCTCCGCACTCTGCCGTTTCCTGACGCCGCACGCGATTCCGGCATTTCCGGCGCCGTCGCCGCCCTCGCCCGTGAACATGGCCAGTCCGCCACACCAGCCCCCTCCAGCCTCGAATGGAGGGCAGCTCACCGGATTCGCGTCCCCGGCAACACCGTCTGGCTCTCTACCGGACTGTCCGTCCGCCGCAATAACACCATCGCCATCCAGGCCGAAGGCGAGATTCAGCCCATCAAGGGCAGTGACGATGCCTGTGGACCCGAGGGACTCCCGGGAGCCACCGGCGGCTTCTTCAAACCCATCTCCCGCGCCAACACCGGCGCCCTGCTCGCCCGAATCAAGTCCCTGAAGAATCAGACATCCACACCCGTTCTAATCGGCGAAGGCGCCGCCTTCACCGCCCCCTTCGATGGCATCCTCGAACTTGGCATCAACGACGACAACAACTTCGACAACCGCGGCGAGTTCCAAACCCAGATCCTGATCCGGAAGGGTGGCGCGCGATGAGGGAACTCCTCCGCCGCCTCGCTCTGGCCGCCGGGGTCGCGGCCGGCATCTGGCTCGCCGCCTGGTCGCCCGAAGCCCTGTTCCGCGTCGAGGCCATCGACTTTGAAGTAAGGTACAAGGCCGAGTACGCCCCCCGGAACGGGCCCGTGCTGCCCGGCGCCATGTTCGCTGCCCGCGAGTTCCTCCGCAGGAACACCAACCCCGGTTCCTTGGAGAGTTTTCGCGCCCGCCAGGTGGAACACCGCCTTCTCGAACCCATCGATGACACCAGGGACTGGTTCCTGGAAACCGAACGCGCCGGTGGCGCCTGGCTCACCGTCGACGATCCCCGCATTGCAGCCTATTTCGACCAACTGAAGCAGATCCGCGCTGTCTGGCTCGTCAGTTACCTCCCCTCCGGCCTCTCTCCCAATCACTACCTCGAAATCCGCTGGGAAACCACCCCGCGCGACAGCAAGGCCCCTCGATCACTCGTGTACCCGTTCCGCGGCCTGGGCTTCGCCTGGATCGCCGCCGCCGTGCTGCTCTACCTCCTGCTGCCCGGACGCGCGCCCCGCCCGGATGAAGCCCATTCCGATCCCGCGATGCTCGCCATTCTCGATGCCGTCTCAATCGTGATGTTCGCCGTCATTTTCTATTTCCCGCTCTACCTCGCCGATTCCGCCGCCGAGGCTCGCGACGAAATCGTCGGAGGGGTCGGCTTCTTCTGGGCCATCGCCGCCCTCTTTCTTCTCCGCCTGCTCAAGAATGCGACCGCCGCCGCCCGCCGCGTCTCAGCGGATCGCGAGGCGCTTCGCGTTACGTCCATCCTCGGCGTCCGCGTTATCCCGTTCTCTCAATTGACCCGCGTCGAACCTCTCGTTCGCAAGGAATCCACCACCGGCGTTCGCCTTCACCTGTCGCAGAGTTCCCCATTCGACCTCGACTGGTCCCAACTCAACAACGTCGAACCCGTCCGACGCGCGCTCGAACCCCTGGTTGCGCGCGCTGCCCGTTTTTCCCCTTAATAGAGGTGTGCCATGATTCGTTCCACTCTTCTCCTGCTTCTCTCGGCGCTTCTGGCTCTCGCCAACGGCCCCCAGCTCGCCAAGAACACCGAGTTCCGCGTCCGCCTGCTCGCTCCCGTCAGCACGAACACGAACCAGAAGGGCGACAAGATCTCCGCCCAGGTCATGACCCCCGAGCAATTCGCCGGCTCCATCGTCGAAGGTGAGGTCCGCGAAGCCAAGAGCGGCAAAAAACTGAAAGGCAAGTCGACTCTGTCGCTCGCTTTCCAGACCCTTCATCTCAAGGACAAATCCAAACTCGATATCCGCAGTGACGTCAAGTCCTTCACGAACTCCCAAGGTAAAGCCGACGTGGACGAGGAAGGCTTCATGGTTTCCAAGAAGAACAACATCGGCAAGGTCGCCGCTGTCTCAGGCATCGGCGCCCTGATCGGGGGCATTGCCGGCGGCGGCAAAGGCGCCGCCATCGGCGCCGGGGTGGGCGCGGCCGCCTCGCTCATCATCGTCCAGATGGCCGCCACCGCCCCGAATATCACCTTCGACTCGGGCAGCATTCTCGTTCTGGACGTTTCTCCGCGCGAAAAGCGCTAGCTGAATCGGTTCCTGGCTATTTGAGTGGCTTGAGACGAGCTTCCTGCCCAGTCCTTGCACGCCGCCGGTCCCCATGGACCCCCTCCGGCTCTCCATCCACCGCCCGTGGCGCTGCTGCTGCCGGCCTCTGCCGCTTCGTGCTCCTCCGCCGCCACATGACGCCCCGCTGATCCCCTCTTGTGATAGACATAACAGGCAGAAAGCCCACTCATGAAACGCCGCGACCTGCTGTCCGCCCTCCCCTTCACCGGCTACTCGCTCTATGTCTTCGCCTCGCCTGGGCAAGCTGCACAATCCCCGGCCCTCCCCGTCACGGCGCCCCGTTTCGAGGTGATCGCCCCACCCTCTGCCCGCCGCGGTGCCCTTGCTGCGGAGCCGAACATGTCGCTCGTCGAGATCCAGGCCGATGTCTGCATCGCCGGTGGCGGACTCGCCGGCATCTGTGCCGCCCTCGCCGCCGCCCGCCGCGGCGCCCGGGTCATCCTCCTCCAGGACCGCTCCCGCCTCGGCGGCAACTCCTCCAGCGAAGTCAAAATGCACATCGTCGGCGCCAACTCCCATCGCGGTCGCCCCGGGTGGCGGGAGGGCGGACTGATCGAGGAACTCCGCCTCGACGACGCCGCCAACAACCCCCAACGCTGCTGGGAACTCTGGGACCTGCTCCTCTACGACAAAATCATCTCCGAACCCAACATCACCCTGCTGCTCGAAACCACCCTCTACTCCGCCACCATGCAGAATGGCCGCATCGCCAGCATCATGGCCCGCTGCGACAAGTCCGAACACCTCTACCGGATCCGCGCCCCTCATTTTGTCGATGCCACCGGTGATTCCCGCCTCGCCCTTGAAGCCGGGGCCGAGTTCCGTACCGGGCGCGAAGCCCGCTCGGAATTCAACGAGTCGCTCGCACCAGAAAAGGCAGATCAGGAGACCCTCGGCTCCTCCATCCTGTTCACCTCGCGCGATTTCGGCCGTCCCATGCCCTACAAACCCCCAAAATGGGCGCGCAAAGTGACTAAAGAACACCTCCGGTTCCGCGGCACACGCGCCTGGGAGTATGGCTACTGGTGGATCGAATGGGGCGGCGATTACGACACCATTCGCGACAACGAACGAATCCGATTCCAGCTCCTCTCCATCGTCACCGGCGTCTGGGACTACATCAAAAACAGCGGAAACCACCCCGATTCCGCCAATTGGGCCCTCGACTGGGTCGGCATGATGCCCGGCAAACGCGGTTCTCGCCGCGTCATCGGCGACCACCTGCTCACCGAACACGACCTCCTTCGCGGCACCTTCGACGACGCTGTCGCCATCGGTGGCTGGCCCATGGACGACCACCCGCCCGGCGGTTTCGACCGCCCCGACCTGCCCCCCAACACCGTCCTCCGGACTCCCGAAGTCTTCAACATCCCCCTCCGTTCGCTCTATTCGAAGAACATCCCCAATCTCTGGATGGCTGGCCGCAACATCAGCGCCACCCACGCCGCGTTCACCTCCACGCGCGTCATGGCCACTTGCGCCTGTATCGGTCAGGCTGTCGGCACCGCCGTCACCCACTGTCTCGACCAGAACATCACCGCTCGCCAACTCGCCCAGGACCCGAAGCGCGTCCAGCGCCTCCAGCAAACCCTCCTGCGCGACGACCAGACCCTCCGCGGCGTCCGCAACGAAGACCCCGCCGACCTCGCCCGCCAGGCCTCCGTCTCCGCCTCCGCCGAACTCCCCCACGCACCCGCCGCCCATGTTCTCGACGGCTGGGTCCGCGACATCCCGGGCAAGGAAATTCATCAGTGGCAGGCCCGCCTCTCCGACGCGGGTGCCTGGCTTGAACTCCGCTGGCCCAAGCCTGTCACCCTCCGCGAAATCCAGTTGACCTTCGACACCGGCTTCCAGCGAGAGTTGACCCTCACTTCCGCCAACACCCACAACAAGCCGATGATCCGCGCCCCCCAGCCCGAAACCGTCCGTGACTACCGCCTCCTCGCCGGCGACCGCGAAATCGCGAACGTGACCGGCAACCACCAGCGCCTCAACCGACACCGAGTCGACCCGGTCACCACCGATCGCCTCCGCATCGAGATCACCGCCACCAACGGCTCCGATCTCGCCCGCGTCTTCGAAATCCGCTGCTATGCCTGAGCCGCCCCGGCGCCTCCTCAGAAGCAAAATGGCCGGGA
Source organism: Bryobacterales bacterium (assembly GCA_003487005.1). Classification (GTDB taxonomy): domain Bacteria; phylum Acidobacteriota; class Terriglobia; order Bryobacterales; family Bryobacteraceae; genus PNKE01. The sequence continues at coordinate 15,017 of DNFG01000253.1, read as the reverse complement.
TTTCCCGGCCACGCAACCTTCAAGTTCCTGGCGGTGAGGGTGGGATTCGAACCCACGGAACCCGTAAAGGTTCAACGGTTTTCGAGACCGCCCGATTCAACCACTCTCGCACCTCACCTCCTCCAGAGTAGCCGACTCCCCCGCCCCTCCGCAACGCTCACCTCTCCTGACAGCCCGGACAGTAAAACGTCGCACGCGCCGCCTGCACCACCCGTTCTACCACCGACCCACACCGCCGGCACGCCTGCCCTGCCCTTCCGTACACCCGCGTCAGCAGCAGGTCCGCCTCAGGAAACTCCTCCGGCCCCGCCGTCACCTTCATCGTGTTTTCAATCGCCCGCCGCAATGTCGCCCGCACTGACCGGTGCAGCGCCTTCCACTCCCCCTCCCCCAGCGAATCCACTCGCCGCGCCGGATGAATCCTCGCTCCGAACAGCGCCTCCGCGGCCCAGATATTCCCCAAACCCGCCACCCGCCGCTGGTCCATCAGAAACGGCTTC
>DNFG01000253.1:0-14241 GCA_003487005.1 Bryobacterales bacterium | reverse complement strand
CCCCCCCCCCCGCCGCTGGTCCATCAGAAACGGCTTCCCCTCCTGCCGCAATCCCCAAGCCGCCGCCCTCAGATCCTGCCATCGGAATCCCGCGTCCAGCGGCTCCGGGCCATACTCCGCCAGAACCTCCGCCAGGTGCTCCGTCCGCACCGCCGACACCGTCCCGAAGGTCCGCGCATCCTCGAAGACCAGCGCCCCGCCCCCCTCCAGCACGAATGCCACCCGCGTGAAACGCGGCCACTCCCCCGCCTGCCCCACCGGGTACACATGGCCCGTCATCCCCAACTGAATCCGCACCGTCCACCCCGTTTCCAGGTGGATCAACACATTTTTCGCCCGTCTCGCATAGGAAGTCACGCCCCCCAGCGCCCCCTTCACTAGCGCCCCCTCCGCCACGGTCTCCCGCAGAACGCGCACCTTCGTGATCCGAACCCCCGGCGCCGCTTCCCGCAGTCGCCGCACCATGTACTCCGCTTCCGGCAATTCAGGCATGACTCTTCGTCAGATGCCCGTCACCCGCGCGCGGACCGTGAAAGCCCGCGCCGGATTCTCCACCGTCAACCGTTGCACTTCCCGCCTCGTGAACCCACTCTTTTCCAGCAACGGCAGAAAGTGGGTGAACAGCGCCGTGTACGGCTTCAAGGGCCTCGTCCCGTTTGCCCGGAACGAATTGCCGTCGTGCGACAGCAACACCTGCCCCAGCCGCCTCTCGCTTTTCATCATCTGGACCAGAGCCAGGTGCCGCTCCAGCGTTTCAGGAGCAATCCCGTCGAAACTCAGCCATGCCCCAGCCCGCGCCGCCTCGCGCAATGCCCCTCCGTCCCCGCAGTTGTTCGCGTGCACCCAGATCCACGCCTCGCCGGCCACGCCCTCCTCCCGAAGGATCGCCATCTGCCGCCGTGCCGCCTCCGCGTTGTCGCCCGTGTGGACCGCGATCACCAACCCCGTCTGCCGGTGCGCGATCGCCGCCGCGCGGATCAGCTTTTCGTCCACATCCTTGAGCAGCCCCGCGTCCACCCCCAACTTGATGAATCCCGGCCGGATCCCCGTCGCCCCGACCCCTCCGTGAAACTCTTGCACCCACCGCGCCGCAATCCGCCCCGCCGATTCCTCGTGCACATGCCCCGGCACATAGCGGCCACTCGCCGCCCCGTAGTAGCCCGTGTTCGTCAGGACATGCACTCCAGTCCCCTCGGATATCCGCCGGAGCAACTCCGGCGCCCTCCCGAAGTACTGCGTCGTGCAGTCCACGATCGCCCCCACCCCCAGATACTTGACGCTGTTCACATAGCGCAATACCTCGCGCAGCAGTCTCGGGGCGTCATAGACCGGCGGGTCCGCCGGCTCCAGGCCGAAGTTCGAGAACAGATGCTCGTGTGGCAGGCACACGCCCAATTCATCCGGGCGGATTGCCCCGCGGACGGTCAAAATCCGGTCGCCCGATGGGGAGAAGGCCGGCGCGAGGCCGGCCTGTAGGAAGGTGCGGCGGTGCATCACCTGTGATGGTTCCGCCGCTCTGCTGTTGGTTACGGCTAGAACTTGTAATACAAGCCGAATTGAATGATCCGGCGGCCGGAAGCCGTCGAAGTGATACGCCCGAACTGCGTTGAGTTCACGTCGCCGCCATTGAAGTAGAAGCTCGGGGTGTTCGTCAGATTGAACCATTCCGAACGGAACTCGATCCTCTGCGTTTCAGTGATCGGGAACGACTTCAGGATCGCGAGGTCCGTGTTGTAGAACCGGGGACCAGAGAAGTAGTTCCGCTGCAGGGTGCCGATCGTACCGGCGCCCGGGTTGAAGAACACCTGGCCCGCGAAGGGATCCCGGCCGTCCGGCTGAACGCCGCGGCCGTCCGCGCCGATCGCCGCCTCGGACACGAAGAACGGTCCGCCCGGCGTCATCCGGAAACTCAGAACGTCGTCGAGCTGCGACTTGTTCAGCAGCGTCACCGCCGTCTGGTTCCCCGATCGGGCCGCCCGGTTCAGCGTGCCGCGCGGAGACGTGATCGAGAACGGATTGCCCGACTGGAGCGTCATGAAGCCGGACACCGACCAGCCGCCGAAGATCTGATTCAGGATCGGGTTGGCGATGTCGAACTTCATCCCCCTTCCGAAGGGCAGATCCCAAACACCATTCAGCTTGAAAGCATGGGTCAGATCGAACGGCACGCGGCCGCGCTCGATGCCCGCATTTCGAACATCCAGGAACGGCTCGAAGCGTGTCTGACCGTCGCCAGAAGCGTCTGACATAACCTTCGAGTACGTGTAGTTCCCCTGGAGCTGAAGGCCCCCGCGGAAGGTCCGGCGGTAGTCCATCTGCAAGCCGTGATAGGCGGCCGACGAGTAGTTGCTCACTGTGTTCGTCGCCAAAGCGTTCGGGTTCGGGTGGAACGAAACCGGACCATTCAGGCGGTTCGTCTGGTACAGGCTCGCCAGATTGCCGGCCTGACCCTGTTGGATTTGCCCAATGATCGTCGCGTTCGTCAGCAGGCCTCCCGAGGGCAGCTGTGCGAAAAACGGCAGCGGTTGCGAACCCGCAATGTTGGGATTGTACACTGGGCGAAATGCGCCCGTCGCGTTCAGCGAAAGGATGCCGTTGTTGTACGCCCGCTGGAAGTCCTCGAAGTAGCCGGGCATCTCGTCCGCACGTACCAGCACCTGGTTATAATCGAACGCCCGGAACTGTTTCACCGCCCGGTTGCCCACGTAGCGAACGTCCAGAACGCCCTTCGCGATCTCCCGCTGGATGCCGAAGTTCCACTGCATCACATAGGGCGTCCGCAGCGTCGGATCCGGCATGCCGATCGCCGAGGTCGGGCTCGCGGCCCAGTTGTCGGCGAAGGTCCGAGGCACCTTGAACGCCGGAACCGGCACGGCCGTTGGGTTCGACGCCCGCGTCACCAGGTTCGGTACGGTCACTCCCTGCGCCAGGCCCGAGTTCGTGTTCACATTGTTCCGGATCGACTGAATGAAGTCGTCGTTCGGAAACTGAGTCGAGAACCCGGCCCGGATGACGGTCTTGTTGTCGCCGAATGGTTGATAGGCAATGCCCACGTTCGGACCCAGGTTATTCAGATCGTTGCCGTAGAAAGGCCGGTTCAGCACTGTCCCGGCGAAGTCGAGAACCCCATTCGGATTCCGCATCGCGCTCAGGAAGTCGCGCCCCTCCAACCGCGGCAGCAGCCCTAGGCCGTCCTTGTCGGTTACCCGCGTGTAGGTCTCCCAGCGCAGGCCCAGCGTCAGCGTCAACTTGCGGCTCATTCGCCACGTGTCGTTCACGTAGAAGGCGAAGTTGTTCATCCGGAAGCGCCGCAGATTGGTCGCGCCATCCACGAAGCCCGAATCGATCGACGTCACGTTGAACGTCTGCGCCACGCTGCTCAGGAAGCCCGCGTGCAGCGACAGTAGACCGTTCGCGATGCCCACATCCGTCGCCCGCAAGCCAGGCACGTTCGCCGTCGTCAACCCGTTCGGGTTCGCCGCGCTCACGCCCATCGCGTACACCGGGATGTTGCCGGCATCGTTGAACGGATCCGTGTTGATCTTCTGGAAGTGGAAACCGAAGGCGATGCTGTGCTTGCCCTTGAACCAGTTCGCGTTGTTCTGGAAGTTGTAGGTGTCCGTCTGGCGCCCTTGCGCCCGGAAGGTGTTGACCGGGTTCGACACCAGCGGCAGCGTGAAGATCGCCCGCCCGAAGGTTTCATCGGTCAGGAAGGCCGCCGGCGTCAGGTTGAAGCCGCCGCGCAATTCGTTGGTGAACCCGGGCGTCGGCGAGAACCGCCACGTGCCCTGCGTGCCCGTCACCGCGCCGTCGTTCTTCACCTTCGGCGCCGTCGAGAAGTCATTGGCCAGGTCGGGCCGGTCCACGATGTCCCGGTTCCACAGCATGGTCCACGAAAACACGTTCTTCGGGCTCGCTACATAATCCACCTTGCCGGTGATGTTGTCGCGTGTCCGGTTGTTCTGGATGTTGAACTGGTAGCCGCCCGTGTTCAACCCGTCGCCGATGTCGGTCCGGTTGATGTTCGAGGCGTCCGGAATCTGCCCGATGAACTGCTGCATCAGCGGATCGGCATTCACGCCAACCGTTGTCAGCGGGTTGATCGTCCGAACGTTGCCCGCCGTGTCGCGGTAGCTCAGAATCCCCTGGCGAGCGCTCTGCGTCAGAATGGTGCGCGTGGCATTCGACTGCTGCCGCAGACGGAACAGTTCATAGTTGCCGTAGAAGAAGAGCTTGTCCTTCACCACCGGGCCGCCCAGCGAACCGCCCGCCTGATTCTGGTTCAGGAACGGACGCGCCGTCCCGTTCCGGTTGCCGAACCAGGTGTTCGCCGAGGCGATGTTGTTGCGGTTGTACCAGTAGAGCGATCCGTGATATTCGTTCGTACCCGAAGGTGTCACGAACTTGATCTGCGATGCTCCGGAACCATCCGCGGCGGTCGTGTTCGACGTCGTGATCGTCATTTCCGCCACCTGGTCCATCAGGAGCAGGTTCGGCAGAAAGTCCAGACCGTTCGTGCGGATGAAGTTGTCCTGAATGTTGATGCCGTCGATCGTTACGTTGGTGAACGACGGGCGCATGCCGTTGATCGTCGTGTTCGTGCGGTTGTTCGAGTTCACACCCGCCTGCGTCGTGATCAGGCCCAATGGCGAGCGGTTCAGGGTCGGCAGACGCCGGACCTGCTCGTTCGTCACCGACGTCGCGATTTCCGCGTTCGCGGTCTGCACGCCTTGCACTTCAGCGGTGACTTCCACCACCTCGGCCTGAGTGCTCACTTCCAGCGTCAACGGCGGCAAAGCGAGCGTCAGACCCGCGTCCACCTTGATGCCGCGCAAAATCTGCTTCTGAAAACCCTTGGCTTCCACCGCCAGATCGTAATTAATCGGGCGGACGCCTACAAACTGAAACAGACCTTCCTGATTGGTTTCCTGTACCGCGATCGGCGTGGCCCCCCCCTGCACGAACAGTTGAATGCTCGTCCCGGGAATCGCCGCACCTGACGCATCCAGCACCCGGCCTGAGATTTGGCCGGTGCCTTGAGCTGACAGCATGCTCACGGTCAGAGCGGCTGTCATCGCTAGCCAAAGACTGATCTTCATGAAGTTCTCCCCAAAAGCGGTCAGAACCGGGCGAAGTTACAAACCTCACACGGCCCGTAATGTGAATTTACCATAAGATAGTCGCTAATGAGTCTACCTTTAGAACCCGTCTCGTGATTTTCTCCGGCGTAAGCCCATCCGCACGCCTGCTCCCGCTACAATCGAAGGAATGTCCCTCGTCATCGTCGGATCCGTCGCCTACGACGGCCTCCAAACCCCCGCGGGCAAAGTCGACCGCGCTCTCGGCGGCGCAGCCACCTACATCGCGCTCTCCTCTTCCTACTTCGTCCCCTCCTCCATCGTCGCCGTCGTTGGCGACGACTTCGACCAGCAGGACTACGATTTCCTCGCCTCTCGCAACATCGGCCTCGAAGGCCTCCAGCGCGTCCCAGGCAAGACCTTCTTCTGGGCCGGCGTCTACAGCGACGACATGAACGACCGGACCACGCTCACCACCGAACTGAATGTCTTCGCCGACTTTGACCCTCAGCTTCCCGCCTCCTATCGCAGCCAGCCCTACCTCGTCCTCGGCAACATCCAGCCAGCGCTCCAGCGCTCAGTACGCGCCCAAATGACCGCCCCCAGACTTGCGGGCGGCGACACAATGAACTTCTGGATCAACGACTTCCGCGACGAACTGCTCGATACCCTCAAAGGTTGGGACTTCCTGCTCATCAATGACAGCGAAGCCCGCCTGCTCTCCGGCGAATCCAACCTCAAACGCGCTGCCCAGACGATTCGGGCTCTCGGCCCCAAGATCCTTGTCATCAAGCGCGGCGAGTATGGCGCAACCCTTTTCCATGACGGCGGATTTTTCTCTGTACCCGGCTATCTGCTTGATTCCCTGAAGGATCCCACCGGCGCTGGCGATTGCTTCGCCGGCGGATTCATCGGCTATCTCGCCTCCCAGGGCGTCTCTCTTGATGACGCCGCCTCCGCCCCCGCCGCCGAACTCGCCCGCGCCGTCGTCTATGGCTCCGTCATGGGCAGTTTCTGCTGCGAAGCCTTCAGCGTGGACCGCTTCCGAACCCTGACCCGCGACGAAATCGATGCCCGCTTCGCCGAATTCCAGAAGTTTACGGCGTTCTAGCCTCTGGCTCCACGCCCTCGCCGCCTTCTTGCTGCTCGGCGCTCTCTCGGCCGCCGCCGCCACTTACGTCCACCACCAGGGCTGGACCCTCTGGTATGGCGACGCCGAAGCCCATCTGAACATCGCCCGCCGTCTCGCTGACGCCCGCGAACCCGGCTACGAGCAAATCGGCACTGTCTGGCTCCCATTACCGCACCTGATTGCCGCCCCACTGGCCCGCACCGACATCTGGTGGCACGACGGCCGGGCCGGTGTCCTGCCCGCTGCAGCCGGCTTCGTCCTCGGCGGCCTATTTCTCTTCCTGAGTTCGCGCCTCGTTTTCAAGGGTTTAACCCCAGCCTGGGCCGCTCTCGGAGTGTACGCCCTCAACCCCAACCTTCTCTACCTTCAGAGCGCCCCGATGACCGAACCCCTGCTCTTTGTCTGTTTCTTCGGTACATTGTGGCTCCTTCTGCGATACCGTGAGAACCCCCACTGGCTCAACGCCGCCGGTGCCGGGTTGTTTGCCCTCCTCGGCACGCTCACGCGCTACGACGGCTGGTTTATCCTCCCGTTTTGCACATTCTGGGTGCTTCTCGCTGCCAAAAAGCGCGTCTGGAAGCATGTTTTTCTCTTCTCCCTGATCGCCGCCGCCGGCCCACTCTGGTGGTTCGCTCACAACCAGGTGCTCTATTCAAACGCCCTCGAGTTCTACAACGGTCATTGGTCGGCCAAGGCAATCTACCAGCGGGCATTGGATGGAGGGATGGCCCGGTATCCGGGGGATCACGACTTCCCTAAAGCTTTTCAGTACTTTATGGCTGCCGCGCGGCTCTGTCTTGGGTCAGCTCTGTTTTGGTTGGGTCTGACCGGAGCCCTGGCGGCGGCTTGGCTCCGGGCGTGGTGGGCGCTGGCGTTTTGTCTTTTGCTCCCAGTGTTTTACATTCTGAGCCTGTACTCCTCGGGGACGCCCATCTTCGTCCCCCACCTTTGGCCGAACAGCTACTACAACACTCGTTACGGGTTGAATCTGTTGCCTTTAGCCGCTTTGGGGGCCGGCGCGCTGACGATGCTGGCGCCAAAGCGTTTCCGGTGGTCTTCAGCAGTGCTTGTTGTCGTGGTTTGTACATCGTTTTGGGCGTTCAAACCGCTTCCGGAGCGCGTGATTTGCTGGAAAGAGTCGCAGGTGAACTCGGAGACCCGCCGCTGGTGGACCCAGCAGGCGGCGGACTATCTTGGCCCCCGCTACAAGCCCGGCGCGGGGATCTTCATGATGTTCGGTGACTTGACGGGCATCCTTCGCTCCGCCGGCATTCCGCTTCGCGAGTCCTTTCACGAGAGTGATCGCCCGCCATGGATGGCGGCGGCGGCGCATCCAGAGCTGTTTCTAAGGGAAGAATGGGCGATTGCGTTCTCCGGCGACGCGGTTTCGCGGACAATGAACCGGCTGAAACGGGGTCCGCTCCGCTACGAATGTGTGAGAATGATCAGCAAAAAGGGGTCTCCCGTGGTGGAGATCTGGAGGCGTCTCAAATGATCCGGATACCGTTCACTAAGGCGCACGGAGCGCGCAACGATTTTCTGCTCACCTGGGCGCACGAAGCGCCGCAATCGAGGCTGGTCGAGGCGGCAGTGGCGCTGATGGACCGGCACGCAGGAGTCGGCGGCGATGGCTGGCTGCTCGTCAGTCCGCCTCGCGGCGGCGAACCGGCGGCGATCCGGCTATTCAACGCGGACGGCAGCGAAGCGGAGATCTCGGGCAACGGGACACGCTGCGCGGCGGCGTTTCTGGTTGATTCGGGGCTGGGAGCGGAGGAGATCCCAATCCGGACCGGGGCGGGCGTCAAGAATCTCCATCTACTTGAACGGAAAGGGCTTTTGTTCCTGTTCGAGATGAACATGGGCGAGGTGAAGACAGTCGAACTCCGTCATTCATTGAAGCTGAGCGCGGAGACCCGCGAGGCCACACTGATCGACCCGGGCAATCCGCAGTGCGCGCTGTTCGTGGAGGACTTCGAGTTCGATTGGAAGGCGACAGGGGCGGAGATCGAGGTGCATCCGGACTTCCCAAACCGGACAAACGTCAGTTTTGTCCGGTTTGTTGACGGCGAAACGCTTGATGTTCGGTTCTTCGAACGCGGAGCAGGGTTCACAATGAGCTCGGGGACGGGTTCGACGGGGGCATTCGCTGCAGCGCGGGCGCGGGGGTTGGTGGGGGACAAAGTGACGGTGCAGACGCTGGCCGGGGACCTGGCGTTGCGCTGGGAGGACGGGGTGGTCCGGATGCAGGGGCCGGCGGAGATCGTGGCAGGCGGGGAATACTACTGGAATCCTGAGGTTTAGCGCGTCAGGGAAGCTGTTCGAAGGGGATATTCTCGATCCGGTAGCGGCGCCAGTCGCGGTAGTCGAAGTGCCACCATTCCTTGTCGTAGACCGTAAACCCTTCGGATTCCATGGTTTGGCGGAGGAGGTCACGGAGCCGGCGGGCTTCGGCGGAGCCGCCGGAGTAGTTGGGCCATGCTCGTTCGGTGAATTCGTCGTAGACGGAGGGCATCTCGACGGGCTTGCCGGTCTTCAGATCGTACAACGTGACATCGATGGCGCAGCCGCGGTTATGGCGGGAACCCTGGGCGGGGTCGGCAACGTAGTCGCGCTGGTGTTCGGGGGTGGCATCCCAGAAGATTTTGGTGACGAACCAGGGCCGGTAGGCGTCGTGGACGAGAAGTCCGAAGCCGAGGGGGCGGAGGCGGCGGTGGGCGCGGAGGGCGGCTTCGGCGGCGGGGCGCTGGAGGAAGGCGCGGGGCTGGGTATAGACGGGGGTGGAGAGGAAATTGTCGGCGGTGGCGTATTTGATATCGAAGCGGAGGGTGCGATCGAGGGTGGCGAGGTCGATGAGATCGGAGTGACGGAAGTCGCCCGATTCGGCGGGCGGGGAGGCCTGCAGAGCCTCGATGCGGAGCTCAGAGATGGGACGGAGGGGCTTGATCCTGTAAATTCCCTCCGCTTGCGCCACGGCGGCGGGGGCGAAGAGAGTTAGGATCAAGAGGAGCCGAGTCATGAAACGCATCGTACCGCTTTTTCTCCTTCTCGCCGCCGCAGCGGCGGTTTCCGCGCAGACCTTGCTGCCGCAGCAGCCAGCAATGAGCAGGACACACATTGTGTTCAGCTATGCCGGCGATTTATGGAGTGTGCCGCGCGGAGGCGGGGCGGCTATCCGGTTGACAACCGGAGACGGGATCGAAACGGGCGCGGTTTTTTCGCCGGATGGGGCGACGATCGCATTTTCGGGTTCTTACGACGGGAATCCGGATGTATTCACGATGCCGGTGACGGGCGGGGTGCCGAAGCGGTTGACCGCACATCCGGGGCTGGATGTGCCGCTGTCGTTCACGCCGGACGGAAAGCAGTTGTTGATCCGGTCGAGCCGCCAGTCGGTTGTGGGTCTGCAGCAGTTCTACACGATCGGGGTGGATGGCGGACCGGCGGAGCAGGTGCCGCTGCCGGGCGGATTCAGCGCGGCGTACACGCCGGACGGGCAACGCCTGGCCTACACGCCGATGCCGCCGGCTTTCACGATCTGGAAGCGGTACCGGGGCGGGCGGACGTCGAAGGTGTGGCTGGCGCAGTTGAGCGATTCGCGGGTGGAGGAGATCCCGCGCGAGAATTCGAACGATTTCAACCCGTTGGCAACGGCGGACGCGGTGTATTTTCTCTCGGACCGGAATGGTCCGGTGACGCTGTTCAAGTACGAATTGAAGTCAAAGAAGGTGACGGAGGCGATCAAGAACACGGGGCTGGACTACAAGAGCGCGTCGCTGGGGCCAGGGGCGATTGTGCTGGAGCGGTTTGGCGGGATCGAGCTGTTTGATTTGAAATCGGGGCGGGTGTCGCCGGTGAAGATCACGCTGCAGGGGGATCTGCCGGGCGTGCGGCCATCGTTTGACCGGGTGGCGGCGCGGATCAGCCACGCGTCACTGAGCCCGTCAGGTGCGCGAGCGGTGTTTGAGGCACGCGGGGAGGTGTTCACGGTGCCTGCGGAAAAGGGAGATCCGCGGAATTTGACGCGGACGCCGGGAGTGGCCGAACGGATGCCGGCGTGGTCGCCGGACGGAAAGAGCATCGCCTATTTCAGTGATGAATCGGGCGAGTATCAGTTGCACATCGCGCCACAGAACGGCTCCGGCGAAGTGAAGAAGATCGACCTGGGGGAGAAAGCGTTCTACTACTATCCGTTGTGGTCGCCGGACAGCAAGAAGATTTTGTTCCGGGATTCGATGCTGCGGCTGGGGGTGGTGGAACTGGAGACGGGGAAGGTATCGCGGTGGGACGGGGATTATTACGATTCACCGTTCCGGGATGAAGTGAACCCGCACTGGTCGAAGGATTCGCAGTGGGTGGTTTACACGAAGATGCTGAGGAGCCATCTGAGGGCGGTGTTCGTGTACTCGCTGGCGGAGGGCAAAGAGACACAGATTTCGGACGGGCTGAGCGATGCGCGGTATGCCCGGTTTGACAAGAACGGGAAGTACCTCTACTTCACAGCGAGTACGAACCAGGGGCTGGGGACGGGGTGGCTGGACATGACGTCGATCGACCGCCCGCAGGACCGGAGCGTGTATCTGGCGGTGCTGCAGGCGGGCGAAGCGTCGCCGCTGGCGCCGGAGAGCGACGAAGAGAAGGTGGAACCGGAGAAGAAGCCGGAGCCGAAGAAGGAACCGGAGAAGCAGGAAGAAGGGGTCCGGATCGATTTCGAGGGGACTTCGCAGCGGATTCTGGCGCTGCCGGTGCCAGCGCGGCCGATTTCACAACTGGAATCGGAGAAGACGGGTGTTGTCTATCTGCTGGAGGACCCGCCGGTGGGCGCGGCGGGCGGACAGGGACCGCCGTCACGGGTGCTGCACAAGTTTGACCTGAAGACGCGGAAACTGGACAAGGTGATGGAGGGGGTCCGGGAGTTTGTTCTGTCACAGAACGGGGAGAAGATGCTGTTCCGGCAGGGCCCACGGTGGGCGGTGAGCGGGACGGCAGCGCCGCCACGGCCGAACACGGGGACGCTGAACACGGCAGCGATGGAGATGCGCGTGGACCCGGTGGCGGAATGGAAGCAGATGTACCGGGAAGCATGGCGGCTACAGCGGGACTATCTGTATGCGCCGAATTTTCACGGTCTGGACCTGGCGGCAGCGGAGAAGAAGTACGAACCGTTCCTGGCTGCGGTGGCGCACCGGGCGGACCTGAACTATCTGTTCGCGGAGATGCTGGGCGAGATCAGTGTGGGGCATCTGTATGTGTCTGGCGGGGCATCTCCGCCGGTCCGGCAGGTGCCTGGCGGGTTACTGGGCGCGGATTACGCGCGCGAGAACGGACGGCACCGGTTCGCGAAGGTATTGAACGGGGAGAACTGGAATCCGCAGTTGCGGGCGCCACTGACGCAACCTGGCGTGGACGTGAAAGCCGGAGAATATCTGCTGGAAGTGAACGGGAGAGAAGTCCGCGACACTGACGATCTGTTCCTGCACTTTGAAGCGACGGCCAACAAGAGCGTTCGCCTGAAGGTCGGGCCGAACGCAAACGGCGACGGCGCGAGAGAGGTGACCGTGGTGCCGGTGGCGAGTGAGCAGGGCTTGCGCTATATGGATTGGGTGGAAGGCAACCGCCGGAAAGTGGAACAGCTTTCGGGCGGGCGTGTGGGTTATGTCCACCTGCCGAACACGGCAGGCGGCGGGTACACCAATTTTAACCGCTGGGTGTTCGCGCAGATGGGCAAGGAAGGATTTGTCTTCGACGAGCGCTTCAATGGCGGGGGACAGATCGCTGATTACATCGTGGATCTGCTGCGGCGGCCGTTGTTGAGCTATTTCACAACGCGGGCGGGCAATGATTTCACAACGCCAATGAATGGAGTGTTCGGTCCGAAGGCGATGATCGTGAACGAATTCGCGGGTTCGGGCGGGGACGCGATGCCGTGGATGTTCCGGCAGTTGAAGGTGGGGACGCTGGTCGGAAAACGGACGTGGGGCGGCCTGGTGGGGATATTTGGCTTCCCGGCGCTGATTGACGGCGGGCGCATCACGGCGCCGAACCTGGCGTTCTACAACTTGCAGGGCGAGTGGGAGATCGAGAACTGGGGGGTGGCTCCGGACATTGAAGTGGAGCAGGATCCGGCGCTGGTCCGGCAGGGGCGCGATCCGCAGCTGGAGAAGGCGGTGGAGGTGGTGCTGGAGGAGTTGAAGAAGAATCCTCCGGTGAAGCACCGGAAGCCGGCGTATCCGGACTACCACGGGAGGAAGTGAGCCCGGGGCTGGAGGCGCGGGCGTTCAGTGCTCCAGAAGGGCGGAGCGGTTCACGCGTTCGCCCTTGGAAAAGACGGCCACGATGCGCTCGGTCGCGGAAATGTCTTCGAGTGGGTTGCCGTCCACGAGAAGGAGGTCAGCATCGGCGCCGGGCCGAATACGGCCCACGTTTTCAAGGCCGAAGCGTTGTGCCGCACCTTCGGTGACCCGGTGGAGGATATCCACTGGCTCCACCCCGGCAGCCGCCATCAGCTGCAACTGTCTGTGAAAGGATGGCCCGTGAGGCAGATTCCACAAACCAGCGGCTGAATAGGGAGGATTTGGCGCCGGCCGGGCGTCGCCGGGTTCCGGCCGGTCGCGCCATCCGCGCATGAATTGGGCGAGGGTGGCGCGGCGATCCGGGGGCAAGACCTGCTGGGTCAGCGACCGGCCAAGCAGAACCGGTTCGGGCACTGAGGAGTCGAGCCACTCGCGGGCGGCCAGCGAGGGTCCCGCCGGCGGCTCTGGTGGCGCGAAGCCCGTGATGGCGGCGCCGAGAGTCTCGCCATCGCGAATCCGGGCCGCCAGTTCATTTAGCAGGCCAGGCCGCTCCGTGCCGACTCCCACGCCAGTGATGCCGCAGTAGAGAAGCGCGGCCAGCGCCCGCTGCTGGTCGCCGGTTTCTGGAGGGAGTTGAATCCAGGCGTCGATGAAGCCGGGGAGGAGGGTCCGGCCCGCGGCTTCGAGCAACTCGGCGCGGACGGTATCCGGGTCGGGGCCGCGGCCGGGCCAGACGGCTTCAATCCGTCCTCCGCGAACGAGGACGGCGCCGGATTCGATGACTTCGCCGTCGCCGGTGAAGATGCGCGCGTCACGGATGAGCCACGAAAGGCTCCGGCGCTGTTCGCGGTCGATCATCTTCGTTTTGCGGAGATTTTCCTGGCTGTAGGCCTGCCAGCCGCCGATCAAGAGGAACGGCAGGAGCGCGGCGGCGACCCAAAGCTTGGCGCTGGGTTTAAGGCGGTCGTCTTTTTCCCAGCGGAAGAGTTTGACGCCGATGAAGAGGCAGACGAGGGTGGCGAGGGACAGGGCGCCGATGGCGGCCAATTGATCCATGGCCGATTCGTTGCGCATGAGGATGCCCTGCATGCCGAGGTACAGATGGGTGGCGGGGAGGAACTGGGCGACCACCTGGAGCCACTCGGGCAGAGCGCTGAGCGGGATGGTGGCGCCGCTGAGCAGGAGCATAGGGAAGTACAGAAGCTGGATGATGATCTGGCTTTCGGCCATGGAATTGACGACGGAAGCGACGATCAAGCCCATGCTGCGGAAGGCGACGACACCGAAGGTCAAGAAGAAGAGGAGGGAGAACCAGTGTTCGGGGAAAGCGAGGCCATAGCGGAAGCGGGCGATGCCGAAGAAGAGGAAGACGGCGGGCATGTAGATGACGAGACCGGTGACGATGGAGGCGACGAGGATCGGCACGGGGGTGATCGGAGCGACCTTAAAGCGTCTCAAGATGCCGGTTTCGCGCTCGAAAGTGGCACGCATTCCGCCGCCGAAGAAGCCGTTGCCGAGGACGCCGAGGACGAGCACCATGACGATGACCTGGGTGGCGGCGCCGGCGCCCTGGGCGGCGCCGAAGCCTTCACCAAAGGCGATGAAGAAGATGAGCGGAAAGAGGTAGCTGAAGAAGAGCACGGTCCGGTCGCGCAGGGTCAGCAGCAGGGTGCTGCGGATGTAGGCGGAGTAGGCGCGGAGGTTAATCACGGAGTTTCTTCCCCGTCAACTGGATGAAGAC
>DNFG01000321.1:5480-5611 GCA_003487005.1 Bryobacterales bacterium | reverse complement strand
CCGCCGCCAACGTCAAGAAAATGCTCTCCCAGTGTGAACAGGAAGGCATCAACGTCTGGCAGTCCCGCGGCGATCGCCACATCCTTCGTCTCCTCCGCGAGTACCGCAACGAAGGCGGAAAACTCCACTGG
>DNFG01000321.1:5008-5128 GCA_003487005.1 Bryobacterales bacterium | reverse complement strand
TCCCTCACCGACCGCCTCTACCAGTCCGGCAAAGCCGCCGAAATCCCCGAACGCCTCAAAATCCTCCGCGATACCGGCGTCCGCACCGGCCTCGCCTCCCATATCCCCGAAGTCATCGAC
>DNFG01000321.1:526-4731 GCA_003487005.1 Bryobacterales bacterium | reverse complement strand
CGACGCTCTTCCGATCTTCCCATATCCCCGAAGTCATCGACCTCGCCGAGTCCCAAAACTGGGACCTCGACTTCTACATGACCTGCCTCTACAACCTCAGCCGTCCCCGCGTCGCCGGCAAGGAGCACTTCGACGAAAATGACCGCCCCAGAATGCTTGCCCGCGTCCGCCAGACCCGCCGCCAGTGCCTCATCTTCAAAATCTACGGCGCCACCCGCCGCTGCCGGTCGGAAGACGACATGCGCTCCGCTCTCCGTGAAGCCTTCGCCGCCGCCAAACCCAACGATTGCGTCATCCTCGGCATGTTCCCCAAACACACCGATCAGGTAGCCCAGAACGCCCGCCTCGTCCGCGAAGTGCTGTCCACCTGAGCCTGAACTGGCCCGCTCTTACTTCGATCCCTGGAGACTCGCGTGCCGGAACAACAATCCCGCCCCCGCGAACACCAGCACCATCCCGCCATGTCTCACTCCGATGTCCCAAACCGGCCCCGCTGGCGTGTCCCGGAAAACCACCTGCGTCACCACCCATGCCACCGCGAGCGCCGCCGCCATCGCGTATGAAGCGCGAGCCATCCCCCGTGCCTCCAGGCGCGCCACCGCGGCACCCACCGCCCCCACCGCCAGCACGCCAAAGTACACCAGGTTCACCGGATTCTCCGTCTCCGACATGTGAACCATCGCCGACCAGCCCAGCACAAACCCCGCCACCAGCGCCAGACCCACTGCCGCCTTGTACGCCCACGCACTCATCGTCCTCGAAATCAGCGCATACGCCATCCCCGTGCCAAAAAACAGCACATACGTGAACACGAACGCGCCCGGACCCCAGTTCCATCCCTCCACCACTTGCGAGGCGATCAGGGGCACCATCAACAAACCCAGCGCCACCAGCGCCACGCGCGACACTGTCCTTTGCATTTGTGTCATTTGATTTGTGTTCTCCCGCACAATTCCCAGCAACGTCTCGACGAAAACGCCCACGACGAACCCCGGCAGGCTCCGCCCGGCGTTCCGGCGCTCGCGGCACAGGTCGTGAAACGTCTGCGCCATCCCCTCCCCGAACCGGTCCCGAAACCGCCTCGGATAGAGCCGCAAGAGCATCGAATACCATCTCCGGTAGCGCCGGATCGCGCTCTCAGTGCCCATACGCGACGCGCCCTTCCGCCACCGCCACCACGCCGCGATAGCGCCGCAGTTCCGCCGCCAGCGCCTCCTGCCCCGCGCCCGTGATCTCGTAATAGATCCGCCGCTCGTCGTCCATCTCCGGATCCACCCGCTTGTCACTCTCCCGGATCAACCCTGCCTCCATCATCCGCTTGATCGAACCATAAAGCGTCCCGGGACCCATCGAAACCTTCCCCTGCGAGTCCGCCTCCACCTGCTTCATGATCCCGTAGCCATGCCTTTCGCCCTGCGAAAGCGCCAGTAAAATATGCAGCACCGCGGGTGTCAGCGGAGCCGGCGCGGTGATCTTCTTCGCCATACCTGAATGATGTATCCGTTGCGGATATATGTCAAGCCTCGCTCACCGGCAGTGTCACTCACCGGCAGTAGCTTGGGCGACGGCTTGGGGCCGCCAGGTTCTACGGAAAGCTCCAATTTCTCGGAGTGGACACCAATGGGCGTCGATCCCGTGAGATAGACTCAAATCATGGAACGAACCCAGCGTTTCACTGCCATCATTGAGCGGGAAGACAATGGATTCGTCTCTATGTGTCCTGAACTGGACATTGCCAGCCAAGGCGCCTCGATCGAAGAGGCCAAGGCCAATCTCCTCGAAGCGCTGACTCTCTTCTTCGAAACTGCGGATCCGTCTGAGGTCCAGCGGCGCTATCACGGCGAGGTCATGGTGACCCAGGTCGAGGTTCCGATTGGGTAAACTTCGAGTCCTGTCGGGAATCGAAATCTGCCGCATCCTCACGCAGCACGGCTTCAGCCAGGTTCGCCAGCGCGGGAGCCACCGGATCATGCAGAAGCGAACCGGACAAACCACCATCACCGTGCCGGTGCCGCTTCACGATCCCGTCCTGTCCGGCACTCTGCTCAGCATCATCCGCCAGTCCGGGTTGTCTCGCACATTATTTGAATAGGCGCTCGGGCGGCCCACCATCGGCGGTGAGCGCACTCCTGTCCTGACTGCAGCGGGTCAGGGGAGCCCCCCCTACAGCGTCACCGGCCAGGTCCGCGACAGCCCTTCCGACTGCTCCCCCGCCGGCGGCAGGTAGTCATACGTCGCCTCCATCCACCGCCCCAACCGGCCCATTAACTCCCGCTTCACCCCCTGATACTCCGCCACCCCTGCCACGTTGTGGAACTCGTTCGGGTCCTTTTCGAGGTCATACAACTCCACCACGGGCCGGTTCGGCTCGAACATCAACATGTGCTCCGGCTTCATCGGACGCCGCCCCGCCATCGACAGCAGCGACTTCCACGAAAGCCCGTCCGCGATATCCAGCGCCGGCCGGTATGGAAAATTCGGCGCCCCGTTGAAGATCAATTTGTGCCGCGCCGTGCGCACACTCCGGATCGGATCGAAATTGTCGTGCCAGTTCCGCTCCGAAAACACCGCCTCGTTTGCCTTGTACGCGCCTCCCGTCAGCAACCCCGCAAAACTCCGGCCCTGCACCTTCGCCGGCACCGCAGCCCCCGCCACCTCGCAAATCGTCGGCGCGAAATCCACGTGCTGAATCATCTCCTGCCGCACCTGCCCCGCCTGCGTCTTCCCCGGCCAGTACGCCAGCATCGGCACCCGGATCCCGGGGTCATACAACGTCCCCTTCGCCCGCGGAAACGCCATCCCGTTGTCCCCCACGAACAGAACCAGCGTGTTCCCCGCCACCCCTTCCCGGTCCAGCAACCCCAGTAAACCGCCGATTTCCCCGTCCATCCGCGCCGTGTAGTCGTAATACATCGCCAGATCCTCGCGTACCTCCGGCGTGTCCGGCAGAAACGGCGGCACCACCACCGTCTTCGGATCGTGTGGCGGCGTCACCGCCCCCTTCCGGTACGGGCGATGCGGGTCCGTGAACCCCACATGCAGGAAAAACGGCCGGTCCTTTGGCCTCTTTCCGAAAAACGTCCCGAACGGCTCCTTCGCACCCCCCTGAAAGTCCCAGATACGGTCGAACGCCTTCCCCTGGTGTACCTTCCGGAAGGCTCCCAGATGATACCCGCGCTCCTTCAAGGCATCCAGAAACGTCCACTCCCACGGCGGCATCGGCGTATGCAGGCGCGAAGTTGCCGTTGTGTGGGGCGTGCATCCCGTCAGCAAAGCCGACCGGTTCGGACTGCACTGCGGCGAAGCCACGTAACTGTGCTCGAAGCGAACGCCCCGCGCCGCCATGCCGTCCAGATTCGGCGTCCGGATCGCCCGGTTCCCGTAACACCCCAAATCGGTCCAACTGTGATCATCCGAGATCATGAACACAATGTTGGGCGCCGTCCCGGCCGCCTGCCGCGCCAGGGCCGGCACGGCCGCGGATTGAAGCAAACTGCGTCGGGTGAATGACATGGCTCCCGCCAGTCTTTCAATTTTCTCCCGCCGCTTCAACTACCCAAAAAGAAAAAGGCCCCCGAAGGGGCCGGAGGCCGGGGGCTACCCCCGCAACTCCCACCATTCCGCGCGTTTCCGGTTCCGGTACGCGTGATTGCACAACTGTGCCGCCCCCGCCGCGTAATGCCCGTCCAGCGCGTTCTCCTTGCTCGGCTTGTTGTCCACCACCGATTCCACGAACCGCGCGACGTGCGACGGACCACGCGCGATCTTCGTCTCCACCGGTTCCCGCCGCTGCGTCCCCGGCTTGCCCTCGAACTGCTTCAAATACGCTTCCCGCAGCCGCTTCGGGAAGTTCTGCGACCCATACTGCATCGCGTCCCCAAACACCGGCTCAGGAAACACCGTCAGCCGCCCGCCGTCTACCTGCATTGCCCCCTGATCGCCCATGATCCACACGCCCCGGCCCCGGTTGCCCGAATTGCACTGGTTCACGTACAGATCGACGACAAATCCTTCCGGGTACTCCAGCATCGAGTTCATCACGTCCGGGACATCGCGCCCGTCGTTCCAGCGCATAATCCCGCCCATCGACACGGCCGCGGACGGGTGCTTCACATTCAGAATCTCGTGCAATGTCGTGAACTGGTGGACAAACAGATCCGTCGCCACCCCGCCCGAGAACTCCCCCATCACCGACCGCAAGATCC
>DNFG01000321.1:0-269 GCA_003487005.1 Bryobacterales bacterium | reverse complement strand
CCGCCACCGGAAAAACGTCTCCGCCCGGAACGGCCGCGACGGCCGCGGTCCCAGAAACTTAGCCCAGTCAATCGTCTTTTCCGAAGCATCCGGCGGCACCGGGTACAGCCATGCCCCTTCCGCCGTGTTCCGGTGTTCGCTCAACCGGACCATGTTCAACTTCCCTAACTGCCCCGAAGCCACGATCTCCCGCGCCTTCGCCGTCAACGCCGACGTCTTCCCCTGGCTGCCCACCTGCAACACCTGCTTCGGCCGCGCCGCCGATGCCG
>DNFG01000096.1 GCA_003487005.1 Bryobacterales bacterium | reverse complement strand
GTTGAATTCGAATCGGAGGGTTGACTTGGCCATTGACGGTCACCAAGTCACCCTCGCGACCCGCCATCCGCTCCATGAGGCCCGGTTCAACGGGAAGCCCGCCACGGGTGAGGTCGAAGTCCTGCAAGACAAGAACAGCTTCAGGCGCGTCTGCGATCTCCGGGATCTGATCCAACTCACCCCGCACGATGAAGACTCCCGCCAGTCCACGCGATACCTGGCGCGCCACAGAGCCATGCATGTGCGGGTGGTACCAGAAGGTACCGCCTGGGTGGTCCATCGGAAGGTCGAATTCGTAGGTGAGACTCTCGCCCGAGCCGACCTCAAGGAAACTGTTGTCGCCGTTTCCGTTGGGCGTCACGTGCAGGCCGTGATAGTGAAGGTTGGTCATCTCCGGCAAGCTGTTCCGAAAGCGGATGCGAACGTGGTCGCCGGGATGAGCCTCGATAATGGGCCCAGGAACCTGACCGTTGAATCCGAACAGATACGCATTCTGCCCAGCGACGTTCATCCACGTCTGTTGGGCTTCCAGATCCACCTCCACGAGGCCGGCGCTCCTGGCCGGTTCAGCGCCCCGCAACGAAGTGGCCAGCCCGTAGCCCGCCGGCAGTCCGATGGCGGCTTTCAGAAATCCTCGACGATCGCACGCGAACATATGTCCCTCCGTATTTGGATGATCGCTTCCCAGAGGCAGACATCGCAGTTTCCGTTCCAAACGGCGTGTCACTGTTTTCAATCGTTTGCATCATCCTTGTTAGCACGGCGTGAGTGCTTCGGGCACAGCAGCGTGCCCAAAGCGCCGGCAACTGGGAGCAGGAACTTAGGATGACGGCGATCACGATGAAGGCACGGCTCGTCCGAGCGCTATACGTGCTCGTCGTGGTCGCGGTATTGCCATTCCTCATCTGGAATGGCTTCATCCAGCAGGTCAGTGCGGAGTGGAATGACATCATCGTCCGGTTGCGAGGAGCGCAGGCCACATCCGCAACCGGAGCGGTGGCGTTGGTAGCCATCGATGATCAAACAGCGGCGCGCTACGGACCATTGCCCCTGAACCGTGCCAGACTCGCCGAGGGACTCGAAGTGCTCGCGCAGGCGCATCCACGCGTCGTCGTGCTGGATTTGCTCCTTAGCGAAGCGGGCGAACCGTCGCAGGATGCCCGGCTGGCACGCTCGCTCGGCCACTTCCCCCACGTCGTTCTGGGCGCGGCTCTGGAAGGCGATGCCAGCGAGAATCCACGCTGGATACTGCCGCTGCCTGAATTGGCTCAGGGCCGCTCCACTGCCCATGTGCACGCGGCGCCAGACGCAGATGGCGACGTGCGCTCCGTTTTGCTCGTGAAGGCCGGGAGCGCGCGGCGATTCTGGGCGCTCGGTTTCGAGGCGGTACGTCTCGCGACCGGCGCGGACAGGCCACTTGAATCCGCCGAAGCCGTGTCGTTGGGCCCGATCCGAATCCCGGCAACTGACAGCGAAAGCCGCCTGATGATGATCAATTATGCCGGCCCGGAGGGTGCGTTCCCCCGGGTGAGGTTCGGAGACCTGCTGGACGGTGCGGCCAACCTCACACAGTTCCGAGACAAGATCGTGATTGTCGGAGTGACTGCCCAGGGAAGCGGCGATCGCCTATTCACTCCGCTGTCAAGCGGCATCGGAATGAGCGGAATCGAGATTCACGCCAACGTGGTCCGCACGATCCTGGACCGCGCGTTTTTGGTTCCCGTAGGGGCCTCTGGCGGGTTCGTCGGAAGCCTCTTGCTGATTGCGATCTGCGTCACCGCGATCATATATTTGCGCGGGATGCGTCTGTTCATAGCGTTGGTGGCGGTCCTGCTCGTTCTTGCCTCCGCCGGATTCCTCTCGATACGCGCTGGCTACATCCTGCCGCTCGGGTCATTTCTTGCGGTATGCCTTGCGGCCTCCGGAATCGGCGGCATCAGTGAATACGCATTGCTCAGCCGGGCGCTCGCCGGCGAGACGACGAAGCGAAAAGAATACGCCTTCCGCGTGCAGGCTATTGCGCACGAGATCAAGACTCCGCTCACCGCCATCCAGGGATCAAGCGAGATGATCTCTGAGGGCGGCATGCCGGAACAGCAACGCACCGAGATGGCTGGGCTGATCCACAAGGAGTCGAAGCGGCTAACGGCGTTGATTCAGACGTTCCTCAATGTCGAACGCCTGGCTTCGGGCTCACTGAGCCTTCAGCGCCAGGATGTCGATCTTGGGGCGCTATGCCAGGAGATCGTAGAACGAGGGCGACTCTACGCTGCCCGCAAACGCATTCAAATCGAAACAGCGATCGCCGACATCCGAGTGTCCGCCGATCCCGACCTGCTGTCGTTCGCGATCTACAACCTGATAACAAATGGCGTGAAGTACAGCCCGAAGAACACCACTATCAGGCTGTTTGTGGAGGAGTCCGATTCGGAAGTTCGAATCTCGGTGGCGGATCAGGGATACGGCATCGCCACCGCCGACCAGGAAAGAATCTTCGAAAAGTTCTATCGTTTGAAGAGAGACGAAAGGAGCGCAGAAGAGGGCACTGGGATCGGGTTGGCCCTCGTGAAGGAGATCGTCCATCAGCACGGGGGGCAGATCACCGTTGAGAGCGCGCCGAACTCAGGGTCCAGATTTACGATCGCCCTGCCGAGAGGTAACGGATGAGCAAGCCCGATGTTCTAGTCATCGATGACGATGAGTCGATCACTTCGACGGTGTCCAACTATCTCGCCTCGAAGGGTTATTCCGTCACCGTTGCCAACGACAGCGAGGATGCTCTTGAACTGCTGAGCACGCGCCGGTTCGCGATCGTTCTGAGCGATATCTACATTGATCGCCTCACCGGTCTGGACATCCTTCGGCACGCGCAGCAACAGGCTGCTGGCACGCCTGTCATTCTGATGACGGCACGCGGTTCCGTTCGCACGACCGTAGAAGCGGAGACGGGCGGCGCCTTTGACTATCTCGCCAAGCCGTTCGACTTGAAAGACCTGCTTGCGGTGATCCAACGCGCGGAGCTTAGCAGACAAGCTCAACCGGAACCGGAAGCGGAGGAAGATCTGGAGCAATTCGGGGGCATGATCGGGTTCTCCGCTCCGATGGTCGAAGTGTACAAACGCATTGCGCGGTCGGCACGCTCGGACGACGCGGTCCTCATTCTGGGGGAGAGCGGCGTGGGGAAGGAACTCGTAGCCAAAGCAATTCACGATCATAGCGCCCGCTCCAGTAAGCCGTTTGTGGCGGTGGACTCCGGCGCCGTGTCCGGTTCGCTGTTTGAGTCTGAAGTATTCGGAGCCCTGAGAGGATCGTTTACCGGCGCTGATCGCGACCGTCCTGGCATCATTGAGACCGCACGCGGCGGCACCCTGTTTTTCGATGAGGTTGGCGAGGTCCCGCTCGAGTTTCAGGCCAAGCTGCTCCGATTCCTTCAGGAGAAGGAATACAGGCCACTCGGCGCCGGCGCTCCACGCAAAGCCGACGTGCGTGTGATCGCCGCCACCAACCGGAATCTCCGTCAGATGGTTCAGGAGGGAAAATTCAGAGAAGATCTCCTCTACCGCCTGAACGTCCTTCTCATTGAAGTGCCCCCTCTCCGGGAGCGGAGGAGCGACATTCCATTCCTGGTGAAACGAATTCTGTCTGAGGTCTGCGAGTCTTCGGGGAAGAGCGTTTGGTTCGAAGCCGCTGCGGAGCAAGCTCTGTTGCAACACGACTGGCCCGGCAACGTTCGCCAGCTTCGGAATGTGATTCGCCGGCTCGTGACCATGGAGCCACCCGGATCATTGTCAAGACAAGCTCTGGATCGACAACTGGAGGATGACGGCCGCAGGGCGCCGGAAGAAGATGAGCCGGTGGAACTCGATGCGGTGGAGCGGCAACAGATCCTCCGCGTCCTGGATCAGGCCGGCGGCAACAAGACCCGCGCTGCGGAAATGCTCGGAATTCAACGCCGTACGCTGTACAAGAAACTCGCGCGGATCGAGCGGGATCGCGGTGCCGAAACCGCGGGCGACGACCGAAGGTAACCGATGAATAGCGGACCCATCAACGCGCGTTGGGCTCAGGGACGTGCCCCAAAAGCCCCAGTGACCCGCCGTCTTTCGAACGGCAGGAGGAGCCAACCTGCTGATCTTGCTGTGCATGGGGATTTGGCGCTCAGATTGCTTGCATTCATTTCTGAATGGATTTGAGATGACACCTGTTGCCCGCTCTCGTTGGATCCTTCTGGCGGCGGTCTTGCTCGCCGCCCTCGGAAAGCTGCATGCCCAAGAGCTGGCTCCGGGCGCCGCCCAGGTCGTCTCGTTGACCGGCACGTTGACGCTTAAGGGCTTTCGCCAGGAGTCGCGCCTCCTCCGGCTCCGCGACACAGTTCAATCCGGCGACGAGCTCGCCACGGGGGAGAACTCTGTTGCACTCTTGCGGGCCGCCGATGGCAGCACGGTTACCATCTATCCCGACTCGCGCGTGATCTTCAACGAGCGCTCCGCGGATGTGCGCGAACTGCTCCACCTGTTCCTTGGTTCGATCAAGGTCCATATCGAGAAGCTGAGTGGCCGGCCGAACCCACACAAACTCACAACGCCGACGGCGGTCATCGCCGTCCGAGGAACGACCTTCAGCGTTTTTGTGGACGAAACTGACGCGACCCTGGTGGCGGTCGATGAGGGACTGGTCGGCGTGGCTAACGTGCAGTCGCCAGATCAGGAGGTCCTCCTCAAGGCCGGCCAGCGCAGTTGGGTGCGCTCCGACCAACCTCCTCAGCAGGCACAAGCGTTTCGCGGCCGATCGGAGCGGGCGGATCTGGCACAGGGATCGAGCCAGGGCAAGATGGGCATGGGCAACTCGGGGATGGCTGCCGAGGTGAGTCGCACGCAAACAATGGGAGGTACGCAGGGCATGGGTTCCATGAGCGGCCGTACTAATCCGCCCCACTAGGATGATGGTGCGCATCGTTGCCTTGATCCTGGCTTCACTCCTTCTCTCGATCGAAGTCGCGGGCCAGGATTCTCTCGCTGATTCGCGGTCGCGCATCAACCTGCTCACGGCTGACATCCAAACGAAGTTCACGACCCTGGACGCGATGGCTTCCACTTTGGGAACCCATCGAAACCGGCTCATTCTTCTCAAGAAGGAGTCGGGCCGCTCTTTCGCGGATATCTATGCCGATGAGTTGAGGAAACGCGGAGCATCCGAACCTGCAATTGAAGCGAGGTTTCAACAGGTGCTGGAGGCAGTTTCGGGCTCATGGCCGGTTTGGTCAAGCGCGACAGGCCCACGTCCGATCGGCTATATCGGCTCCACTGTAGATCGAAATTCGGCGGGCACCTTTGTCACCCTCGCGCCTGAACTCGGAATGGACTTTGGCAACTTCGCAATCGTCGCAGGCGTACCGATCTACGGCATTTCGACGACGCAGCGCGATGTAATAGGCATCGGCGATGCGTACGTATCGGCCTTTCTTCGGCAACCGCTTCGACGCGTCGACTTGGGGACGGCATTGACGGTTGGGTTCCCGACCGGAAACAAGGACGAAGGACTCGGCGCGGGCCGTGTGTCGGTGGACCTGAATGGTACGTTGCAGCGGCAATTCGAATCGTTGCGCCCTTTCGTCACCGGCGGCTACACAAACTCGACGTTCAACAATGTCGGATATCAGCGCCCATTCATCAGCAATGGCAACGCATTCTACGCCTCGGGCGGTCTAGACTACACCATTCGCCGGCGATGGACGGCTGGCGTTGGGGGGTTCGCATTGCACGCATTAGGAACGCAGACCGTGATCAGCCAAATGGTCGGCGTGCCGCAGGCCGGCTCCATGCCCGTAAGCGGATCAATGCCCGGAATGCCGGGAATGCCCGGGATGGGTTCCGGGCCAACTGGCCCTCACACCATGCCGGGCGGCATGCCGCCCGGCACCCCCATCTACGGCCACGCTCCCATCGCAACCATTCCGTCGCAGGACGTGTCGGACCACGGATTATCGGGGTGGACCTCCTGGTCGCCACATCCCGACGTCACATTCAGCCTCCGCGTGGCACACAGCTTTCCGTACGGATTGACGACGGTTCGGCTTGGTGCGGGCTTCGACCTCTCAAGGCAGCTCAAGCGACTGATCCGCTGAGCCCTGTTCCGTTTGCTCAGCCGCTATCGACGTAAACGTCGTTGGTGCAGTCCTACACGGGCAACTTTAGAGGCTAGGGTATTGCACACCAACTTCACAATCCTGCCGCCGCCAACGACTCCAGAGTGATGGAAACCCGTAAACCCCCAGGACCCGCCGGGCCGGTCCGTCCTCGTGAGTAGCTCACGGGACTCAGATGAGAGAACTTCGCAGCGAATCATCTCTGGATGGAGTCCGCAGAACTGAGCAACCGATTCTCGAGTAATGCGATCCTGCCTGACCTGGAGCCACGTGAGGCTGATCCACCGGCGAACGGTTTTGGGGCTGACGTGCAGCATCGCGGCCAACTCACCGATCCGAAATCCCTCGTTTGCCGGATAGCCGAAGCCGTCCAGCCACAATTGAATCTTCTTGTTCAGCTGCCAATAGGGGATCTTCTCGGGATGGTTGCAGCAGAACTTCTCAAACGACTCCTCGGTGATTCGCCCGGCAACACATTCCAGGTATCCCTGCGCCCGCCACCGCCGAATTGAGGTGAGCCGCGAGAATGGGCAGAGCCGAATCTCGATTGACGCCAACGTGCGCGGGAGAGAAGTGGGCAGCTTTGTGAAGGAAGCCTAACAGCAGGTCAAAAGCGCGGTGAAACTCAAAGCGGGCTATCTCATGGGGTGGGGATGTGGGAGCACCTCGACTCCGGCCGCGCGTGTTTGATGGTCGTCGTGCCGCTCACGTTTCTACTCATCTTCGTACTGCTCTTCATCACCTTCTATTCAGTCGGCCAAGCGACACTCGAATTCACCGGAATACCGCTCGCGATTACGGGCGGGATACTCTCCCTGCTCGCCCGTGGATTGACGTTTTCGATGAGCGCCGGTGTCGGTTTCATCGCCGTTTCCGGTGTCGCTGTACTGAACGGCGTGGTGATGCTGGCGTTCATCAATCAGAATCGCCAGCGTGGAATGCCTTGGGTCGATGCCGTGCGCCACGGTGCGCTGTCCCGGTTACGCCCGGTGCTGATGACGGCGGCTGTTGCGAGCCTGGGTTTCCTGCCCATGGCTCTCTCCTCCAGCGCCGGCGCCGAGGTCCAAAGACCGCTGGCGACGGTAGTCATCGGTGGGCTGGCAACGTCGACTTTTCTGACGCTATTGGTGCTGTCGACTCTCGTGTTGAGTTGGGAACAGAGACGAGAACATCGCTGATAATCGCCGACATAGGTGGTGTCATGGCAGGCGGCCTACGTTCGCACCAACTTGCTTCTTCCGGGCGCTGGGCGGCGGCTTCCATCAGGTGTCGCTGTGGCCTCGGCGCACGCGCGCTCTGCCGCTCCAGGTGCGGCAGCCACCCAGATTCTAGCCGCAGCCGGACCACCCAGTGGTATGCATTTCCCATTGATCGTCAGATCAACGGTCTCATCGTAGTTGCGCCGGTTCCAGCGAATGAATGCGCCCGGTCGGAGTCCGAGCGTGTCGAGGAATTCGAGGAGCTTCCTGTCACGCTCGAAGACACTCATCACGACGAAGTCGCCGGGGCCGTTTAGTTCGTGTAACAGCTTCCAGCCTCGCTTCCTTCGATCCTCGGGAGTATCAGGCCCAATGCGGTTTCCGTGAGGGCAAGGCTTCTCCCGGCCCAGTACGGTAAGGAGTTGCCTCTCAAAATCTTCCGATACGGCATGCTCCAACCGCTCCGCCTCATCGTGAACCTGATACCACATCATGCCGAACATTTCCGTGAGCATCCTCTCAACAAGGTGGTGCCTCAACAGTAGCCGGTCAGCTATTGCTCTGCCGTTCTTCGTTAACGTGATCGTCCCGTCCTTCCGAGTCACGATCAAACCATCCCGCTTGAGACGGCGGACGCCCGCGGTCACCGCCGGGGGAGAAACCTGCAGCCATCTGGACAACGTTGCTGCGATGACCACTTCTCCCTCTGACTCCGCCTCGGCAATCGACTTCAGGTAGTTCTCTTTGGAGATCGTGATGTTCACGTTTCGGACCCTTTCTGTAGGATGGAGGACGCCGGAAGCTTCGCCAACCATGGCTCTTGACTTCTGCTTCACTATAGTTAATACTCAGACATTCATGCAAGCTGCACCCGTGCCTGGGACGCCGGTGAAGCGATTGTCGCGGATCATTCTGGCCTTGGCGCTGAGCCTTTCAATTGGGCAGGCTCAGAATCCAACTGAGCTGGAGAAGCGGCTCGCCGACCTCGAGCGGAAGATGAAGATGCTCGACCCCTCCTTTCTGCCAGCCCCTGAGTTGGCCATTATCCAACGGCTTGATGCGCTGGAGGCCCGCTTGGACAACGCCTTGAGTGCCAGGTCTTCAGTAGTAGCGCCCGCCGCACCGCTTCCGCCCCCGCCGCCGTCAGCCAATCTGGCTTCTACCCAAGGCGGGCCCGGGCTACAGCCGGTTTCGGTCAGTGGAGACTTCCAGAAGGCGGTCGATTCAGAAACTCGACTCCCGGTGGCCGGGTACATGGACTTCCACGTGAACAAGGAGTCCGGTGATTCGTTCCGGCCGGACTTCCATCGATTCGTATTGCTGTTTGGCCACAGCTTCTCCGACCGGATCAAGTTCTGGAGCGAGTTGGAGTTGGAACACTCTTTGGTTGAAGGCGGCGAGGAGTCTGGCGAGGTGGCGTTAGAGCAAGCCTATCTGGACTTCCTGATCACGCCGAAGTTCAATCTCCGCGCAGGCATGCTTCTCACTCCTGTTGGCATCATCAACGAGCGTCATGAGCCGCCGGCGTTCAACGGCGTGGAGCGTCCGTTCGTCGAGTCAATCATCATCCCCACGACGTGGCGGGAACTAGGCTTTGGCTTCACGGGAGATTTGGGAAAGGGATTTCGGTACAGAACGTACCTGACTTCAGCTCTCGATGCCAGCCGGTTCAACGCTGAGTTCGGGATTGCGGAAGGCAAGAGTTCCGGTTTTGATTCCTCGATGCGCAATCCCGCTGCAGTGGCACGCCTGGAGTATGCTGGCGTGCGCCGCCTCACGCTCGGGACGAGTCTTTACACCGGCTTGGCCGGATACAATACGCCCGGCATCAACCCCAGAGTCACAATCGTGAACTTCGACGGCAGATACAGCTACCGGCGATTGGATCTCCGCGGACTCTTCGCGAACTCATGGGTTTCGAAGGCGGGGGCGCTGAACCAACGATTACGGCAGCAGACCGGGGTAAACCCGAACGTGGCGAGCCAGATGCGTGGCTACTACGTTGAGCCGGCCTTCCATTTGTTGCCGCGGCGATTCAGGCACGACGTCATCGCGTTCACGCGATACGAGCGGTACAACACCCAGCAGGCAATGCCTGTTGGCTACCTGCCCTTGCCGCAGTTCAATCGGTCATCGTGGGTGACGGGATTGACCTACAAACCGGTACCGGACGTCGCCCTGAAGTTCGATTACGTCTTCAACAGAAACCAGAGCAGTGTGGTAAACGCGCTGAATGGGCTGAATCTTGGAGTTGGATGGTGGTTCTGATGAGATACTTCTTGACTCTTGCCGCTGCCTGCGGCCTACTGCTGGCTCAAAGCGATGCGGAACGGAAACCGGATCGCGTGATATCGATCTCCGCTGAACGATTCACGTTCAATCCTTCCAAAGTGACGCTGAAGCAGGGAGAACTTGTCGAGTTCGTGCTGACCAGCGACGACACCGACCATGGGTTCCGCATCCCCAGTGCTGGCATCGAAGTCGCAATTCCACCTCAGGGCCGGGGAGAAGTCCGCGTGCGGTTCATCGCCAAGGAGAAAGGCAAATTCATGTTCGAGTGTTCGCGGCCTTGCGGCGCCGGTCACAATCTGATGCGTGGGACGATCGAGGTCAAGTAGGTGACAGATATGACGAGATTGTCCGCAGCTCTTCTTTTCACCTTGTTGGGAGTCGCCTTGCTGCTCGGGCAATCCACTCAGGTCAAAACACTTCCTGGCGATCCGCTTCGTGGAATCAGCGCCGCCGAGTTTGAACTGTTCCGGATTGGGCTTGAGGATTTCACGGAAGTAGAAACCGCGGAAGACGGTCTTGGACCTGCGTTCAACGGTACGAGTTGCGCCGTCTGCCACAGCGTCCCGGCGATTGGAGGAATCAGCACCATGACCGAGGTGCGGGCCGGGCACGTCGATGGCGAGGGAAATTTCACGGAATTGAACGGCGGCACGCTCTTCCACCTGTTCTCAATCCCCGGCCATCGATGTCAGGTCCAGATACCCGCGGAAGCGAACGTGATCGCCCGAAGGTCTCCGATTCCGGTATTTGGCGCTGGGCTGGTAGAGGCCATTCCGGACGAGACGATCGCGGCCCACGAAGATCCGGAGGACCGGGACGGAGATGGGATCAGTGGGCGGGCGGCAAGGATTATGGACTTGGCGTCCGGCCGGGAGCGGATCGGGCGATTCGGCTGGAAGGCCCAACACGCAACGCTGCTCGCATTCTCCGCCGATGCCTATCGAAACGAGATGGGCATCACAAACGACCTCCTTCCGAATGAAGTGGCGCTCGGAGTAGATGCAGAGACTATTGCCCTTTGTAGTCCGCCCAGGAGGGGGGTGGAGGATGTCCGGGATCGCCGGACCGGGATGCGGGGAATTGACAATTTCGAGAACTTCATGCGCCTCTTGGCGCCCATCGAGCGAGGACCGGAAGACGATGAAACCCGGAGTGGAGAGCAGTTCTTCCAGTCGTTCGGTTGCGCGTCATGCCACACGCCCGTCCTCCACACGGGACGCCACTCGAATCCCGTGTTCGATCAGAAACCGGTGCGACTATTCTCTGACCTTCTTCTGCACGACGTTGGAACCGGGGACGGCATCCCGCAGGCAGCGGCTCAGGCGAACGAGATCCGCACTCCCGCCCTCTGGGGCCTCAGGTTGCGTAGGCCTTTGCTGCACGACGGGAGTGCGGCGACTGCGGACCAGGCAATTCGCCGTCACGCCGGCGAGGCGCTTTCCTCTGCGGACCGCTACCGCGAAGGAACGGTGGGCGAGCGCTCCGCGTTGCTGACATTCTTGATGTCGCTCTGAGACTTGGGAATCCATCGCGTAACGCCTATTGGAACGAAATATCGCCCTGAGAATCGCGAATCCAAGAGGGTGCACGCCTTGCCGAACTGAGCTTTCGACGAGCAGTTGACACCGTTGGTGACGTCGGCGAACACGCGGCTTGCATCTCCACAGCAAGCATGTTGGCTCTCGCACGCCGCTCCACTTGCTCGGCGGTCTCGCAGTAAGGCGCGTCCGTCGTCCCGAAACAAGAGTGGAGCCTTTCGAACCCTACATGCTGCGATCTCGCTTGGTCTGTTTGGGAGTTCCCGGTAATCTGACGCCAAGTGCGATCCTTCGACCCGCCAAGTGTGCCAACGCGAGAAAGTCCGCGCGAAGTGACGACCGGCGAGCTTCCCCCTTTTGTGCGGAGGTTTGTGCGGAGCGGTGATCGTTGCTTCAAGCTGGGCGAGAGTAACGATTCACCTGTTCTCGTCCGCTCGGACGAGCGCCGGAGAGGCGACCTTCTTCATGCGCGGTTGCTTCTGGTCAATCGTCCGAAGGAAGGTGCCGCGAGTGCTCCGTGGTTCGTCCGGGCACACCTGAATGATGGCTCGGCTCTGAGAAGCATCGTTGTAGAGGGAGAAGCGTTGGTCCGCTACTTCTACAGATCCAGGCTAGGGCGAAGCGAGACGCTGTACTCAACCCTCGGAGTCAACCCCGACTGCCCCCCTTCCAGCCTTCGGTTTGCCTGGCGAATGCGCACTGCCGAGACAGCGGTCGCTGAGGATGAGGCCCTCAGGCGAGGCTGCGAGAAAGCGTTCAACATTCTTGCGAATCCCGATCTGCGTGCTTGCTACGACTCCTTCCTCGCCGACGACATGGCAATGCTGCCGTTCCCTTATGGCGGCGAGGGGGACATCCTGGTAGCCGGTGACTTGTCGAAGGACGGATCTACGTTCTTTGCGAGAGCGATCCTCTCCTACAAGCCCACCACCAGTCGTAAAAGGCTGAAGATCCGGCTCCGCTCTTTCGAATTCTTGCCGGACCGGCTCGGGTTCCTGGAATCCCGTCGAAAGCTGGAGGTTTGGCTCGATTCGGGTTTGCTGAACGGTTTCCGGTGGGACACTTCGTGGAACAACTGGAAGCACTGGCTCCGTTCGGCAATTGAGTTGGACGCCACGTTCGTCAACTCGGCTCGATACCGATACGGCAAAGGAGAATGGCAGGTTCGTTCATGGTGGACCGCCTTGCCGTCGCGAATCGCGTTGACCGTCACGGAAAGGCTGGAAACTGACGTGGAGCGCGCGCGTGGTGTCCACGAACTTCTGGGCCGCTACTCGGAGTTCGTCCATCGTGTTCGGGAACAGGCGAAGCGGCAACCGCTTGACGCGTCTGATGTCCAATCGTGGCTGGACCAACTCGGTGCGGCACCTGACTTGCGGCCGGAGTACCTCTGCTGGAAGCCGGACTATGAGGAATACTACTTCGCCCAACTCCGAAAGCGGGCCGTGGCGTGGTTGCTCTTTCGTGAGGAGTTCTTGTTCGTGCTGCAGGGTGCCATCATTTCCGAGATTCCAATGCCCGGCCATGCGACCTATGTGTTCGCTTTGCCAAGTGACCGGGAGAACTTCCTCCGCCTCTACGAGCGAACTTCCCGCAATGAGATTCGTCAGAACGCAGGCAACGTGGCTTCCGAACTCGGTTTCGTGGGCCGGGTGGTTCGTGGCAGAAAGAGGAAGAGATGGCTCACCG
>DNFG01000441.1 GCA_003487005.1 Bryobacterales bacterium | reverse complement strand
GCGGGGGGGGGGGGGGCGGCCGCCCGCCCCCCCCCGGCGTGCGCGGCAAGGGGCCGAGGAGCCGCAGGGCCAGGGCGGGGCGCGGGGGTGGGCCGCGCCTTGTGGCTCGGAGCGTACCTCAGTACGCACAGACTGGGATCGGAGGAGGATTCCCAGCCTGCTATCTGCACAGATGAACGGACCGGTTCGAAAGTTACAGAATCATTTGTCCGAAATTCAAAATCCCAGTTCTGACAGCAATGGCTTCGCGAGATAGACCTTGTCGAGCGCTTCAATCACGGACTGGGAGGCGACGTGGACACTTCGGGCCATCCGATCGGTGTAGACGAAGCGGTTGGGGAGCCCTTCAATGTTTCCGTCAAACAGGATGCCGACCACTTCGCCCTGCCGGTTGACCGTCGCGCTGCCGGAATTTCCGCCGTGGGTGTCGGCGGTGCTGACGAAATTGTAGGGGGTGGACAGGCGGAGTTGGTCCTTTGCTTTCAACCAGCTGGCGGGAATCCGGTAGGGGTCCTCTTCCCTGCCCTTGGCGAACTTGCCCGCCAGATCGGTCGCCCACGGCACTGGACGGCCCTGGGCGTTCCGGTAGCCCTTGACGGGACCAAAGGCGACGCGCAGGGTGAATGTCGCGTCCGGATAGGCATTGCCGCCGGAGATGGCGAAGCGTGCCTGCGCGATCTGGGCGGCGGCTCGGGTGACCACGCTTTCCACTTCATCTTCGTAGCGTTTGCGAAGTTCTCGCGCCGGGGTGTCCAGGACGCGGGCGAGGCGGATCATGCCGTCGGTGGAGGAAGTGGCCGCGCCGGGGTCGCCGGCCAGGCGGCGGCGCTCTTCGACGTTGATAATCCGTGTGGTTTCAACGGCATGGCGGGCAGCGGCGAGCGGCGTCCGGCCGTCCAGAAGGGCCTTCACTGTGGGGTCGTCGTAGCCGAGTTCACGGCCCAGGAAGGTGAAGTAGTCGGCCAGAACGGCGATTTCCATCGAGGGCGTGATGGGCGCCGGCGAGTACATGGCCTGCTCACGGGCGGGCAGGGCGGTTTCGGAGTATTCGCGGAGACGCTGGTCGTTCGGCTTTTTGGTTTCAATGCTATAGCGGTAGATGGACCGGGCCAGGCCGAGCAGAGTGGATCCGCGCGTGGCGCCGCTCTCAAACATGTAGTAGCGGGGATAAAAGCCCTTCAGATTGCTGTAAGTGGCGTCCAATTCGCCCCAAAGCTTGCCAAAACGGGCCTTCTGCTGGCGGTCCCGCTCGATGGCGCGGCGCAGGTTCCGCTCGTCCTTGCGCTTCTGGTCCATCAGGGATTTGTCTTCCAGACCCCGCTGGAAGCCGCTGATCGCCTTGAAGCTGTTTTGCTGCCCGAAGAGGTTTTCGCTGCCAACCCGGCGTTCCTCCTCGCCCTGTTTCATGTAGGTTTCGAGCGAGTCGATCATCGACTTCAGGCGCCGGAGTACCAATGGATACGCGACGGAACCGGTGAATTCGAGTTCGGCGACGGTCATCAGGCGGCCGGTTGATCCGGGGTTGCCGGGGACGAAAACCAGTTCGCCGTCGCGGACGCCCGACTTCGACCACTTGAACCAGTGCTCGACCTTCGCCGGTACACCGTTTTCGTAGGCGCGGAAGAACGCGGCGTCGAGGCAGTGACGCGGGTAGGTGAAATTCTCGGGGTCACCGCCGAAGAAGGCGGCATCGAACTCGGGGGCGAAGACCAGGCGGACATCGGTGTACTTTTTGTATTGGTAGAGGTGATATTGCGCGCCGCTGAAGAGCGTCACGACATCGCAACGGCGTCCGGTCGAGGTGGAGCAGGCTTGCTCGAGTCCGGACATCCGGGCTTTGCGGAGGCGATTGGCTTCCGCGTCGGGGGTGGTGTCGGGAATCGCCTCAGTAACCTTGCTGGTAACATCTTCGATCTCTAACAAAACATTGACTTCAAGATCGGGACAGCGCTTCTCTTCGGCACGTGATTGAGCCAGGAAACCGTCCTTCATGTAGTCAGCTTCATTGCTGCTGACCTTCTGGATACAGTCGGCGCCGACGTGGTGATTGGTGAACAGGAGACCCTCGGCACTGACGAAAGAGCCTGTCCCACCGTTATTGAATCGGACGGCGCTCTTCTGGAGGTGCTGGAGGAACTCCGGGGTGGCGTTGAAGCGATGCCGCTTGGCGACCTCGGCGGAGGGGAAGCGGTTGAACAGCCACATGCCTTCATCGGCGTGGAGGGGGCTGTTCATGAGCAGACTACCGAAAACCATAGCCGCAAGGAGGGCTTGGGAGGAGGTGAGCTTTGACCTGTAACTCATTTTATTTGAAAGACTTGAAGTCTTCTATCGTTGTAGTGGTATTCCCTTTTATGAACTCGCAGATTGATACTGAAAGTTCAGCTTTCAATTCAGCAAGCACCATGACGCAATTGGACGAAGCCGTAGCACGGTATCACCGGCTCCTGGAAACCGAAACCGTCCGGACCTCCGGCTGGCTGGAGAAGATCCGTGCGCAAATGGCCGAACAGGGCCTGATTGTCAACGGGCGTCCGGTGACTCCGGTCCTCCGGCCGCACTTCATCAGCCGCCGTCAGTATACCAACTTGATGAAGACGGCGGAGTTGATCAATGGGGCGATCGAGCGGGTCAGGACGCTTGCGTTGGAGAATCCTGCGCTGATGGCGCGGATGGAGATGTTGCCGGCGGAAAAGATGCTGGCACAGGTGGACCCGGGCTACGCCGCTCCGGTTGCAGCACTGCTGGATACCCAGGTGAACAACGGGAGTCTGCACATGACGGGCAGTCAGGCGGATCTGCCTTCGGGTGTGCTGTACAACGAGGCGCTATCGAGCCTCTTCTACGATGCACTACCGGTGAAGGACATCCGGAAGCGGTTCAAACTGTCGAAGACGGGCGGATCGCGGCCGCTGATGCAGGCGTTGCTCAAAGCATGGAAGCAGTTCGGTGGATCTCGCGAGCCAGTCATCGGCGTTTTGGAGTTCAAACAGGCATTCGAGACGGCGGAATCGCACGAATCGATGCTGTTGGTGGAGTTGTTCCGGAAGAGCGGCTACAAGGCCGAAATCGTGTCGCCAGATCAACTGGAGTACCAGAACGGTGTGTTGCGGGCGGGCGAAACCGCGCTCGACGTGGTGTACCGGAATCTTCGAGCGCACGAATTCCTGATGCGCTTCGACCTCCGGCATCCTTTGGTGCGCGCCTACCGGGAACGTAAGGTTTGCGTGGTCAATAGTTTCCGGACGGAACTGACACGCAAGCGGGCGCTGCTGGCACTCCTGACCGACCCGGAAGTGAACAAGGCTTTCCCGGCGGCCGAGCGCAACGCGATCGCGGCAACGATCCCATGGACCCGGGTAGTGACGCAGGGGTACGCGACGGATCCCGGTGGCCAGCGGGTGGATCTGCCGGCGTATCTGCTGCAGCACCGAGAAGAACTGGTACTGCGGCCGAACGACGACACGAACGACGAGATGCCGTCATGGGATGGTTCGGCGACGAGCGAACAGGCCTGGGAACGGGCTGTCCGGTCGGCGGTGCGGGCGTCGTACGTGGCGCAGCAACGGGTTCCGGATCATCCGGTGAGCTTCCCAGTGGATCTCTGGGGCGATATCGTCTACAAGGATCTGAACGTGGAAGTGCATCCGCACGCGTTTCTGGGCAAAGTGCAGGGCTGTTCGGCGCGAATCAGCGCGGCGGGCGGGTTCAGCACATTGACCGGGATGGCGCCGGCGTTCATTCTCGAAACGAAGTCCTGATCGCTCAGATCAGGTTGTAGGGCTTTCTCATTTCGCGGCCGAGCAGGGCTTCGGCGGCCTTTGAAGCGCCCTCAAGAACCTCTTTTTCGGGGTTCCAACGCAGTTTTTCACCTGTTTTATAGCTGATATTGCCCAGTAAGGGCGCGACCGTGGCGCGGTGTCCGGTGAGGACACTGATGTCGGGCGGGAGTTCGCGTGTGCGGAGGATGTGGGGGAAGCGTTGGGCGTGGATGCGGGTGGCGTCGGCGCCCTGGCGGACTTTGAGTTCGCCACGAAACTTCTGAGGGGCAGGGACGGCGATGGGCCACATACCGTCGTCGATTTCGGGGTAGAACTCGAAGCCGGTGCGATCGGCGAAGAGAGTGCCGCGGGGGCCGTGGAAGGAGATGCGGTTGGGGCGGGCCCG
>DNFG01000181.1 GCA_003487005.1 Bryobacterales bacterium | reverse complement strand
GTGTGGATGCCGCGGGAGGGGTAGGCATGCTCGGTTTTGACCCAGACGAGCGGCCGGCGGGCGATGTGGGCGGCGGCGAACTGCACGAGGGCGCGAAGGGTGGCGGCGCAGTTGATCCAATTGCCCCAGATCATCCGCAGGGGGACACCGGCTGCGAAGAGCCAGCCATAGACGCGGGCGCAGGCGGCGGTCCGGAAGGCCAGGCGGGCTGCGAAGAGGGCGGTTGTGATGAGCAGGAGCGTCTCGGCGCCCGTCCAGTAGTGCATGTGGCGGAGGAGGGGCCAGGTGGTGCCGTTGAGGGCATTGAAGGTCCAGGAGGAGATGCCGTAGAGCAGGATGATGTTGCAGAGGAGCGAGAGGGGGTTGCCCCAAAGACCTTTGCGGTCCCGCCAGAGATACCAGCGGTTGATCCAGGGGCCGGGCCAGCCATGGCGCTGCCAGGATTGGAGGGCGTTGCCGGTGACCCAGCGTGTGCGCTGACGGATGGCCGGGGTGGAGCGTTGGGGGAAGAACTCGCGGGTGGCGAGGGGGGCGTGGTTGCGGAATTCGAGGGGGGCGAAGGTCTGTGAGACGCCGAGGCGATGGAGACGGAGGCCGATGTCGTAGTCTTCGGTGAGGGCGTCGGGTTGGAATAGGCGGTTGTCCTCGGTGCTGGCGAGGAGGTTGAGGGCATCGCGGCGGAAGGAGGTGCCGACGCCGCAACTGGGGACGAAGGCGCCGAGGGCGTTCCGGGTAGCGAGGTCCTTGCCCTGCGATTCGGCGAAATCGTCGCAGTAGACGCCGTGGGTCCAGTGGGAGACGGGCGTCGGGAGGGGGAGGACGGGGAGTTGAACCATTCCGGCGTGGGCGGAGGCGGCGGCGAGGGTGGCGAGGGCGTCGGGGTGGATGACGTCTTCGGCATCGTGGACGAGGACGAGGTCAAAGCGGCAACCCAGGTTCTCCTCGTGGAGGAGCATCTGCTGGTAAATCCAGTTGAGGCAGTCGGGTTTGGAGGTGGGTCCGTCGTGGGGCACGAAGGCGAGGTGGACACGGGGGTGGGCCGCCTGGACGAGGCGGACTGCGTCCGCGGTTTCGGGGTCGTTGGGATAGACGCCAATGAAGACTTCGTAGCGGGACCAGGCGATAGCGGCGAGATTGTGTTCGAGCATGGCGCCGATGACCGCGGATTCGCGCCAGCAAGGGATGAAGAGCGCGATGAGGGGTTCCGGGCCGGGGACAGGGGCGATGGGGGGCTGGAGTCGTTTGCGGACACGGAGCCAGGCGAGGTCGGCGAGGAGGTCGTCGAGACCGGAAATGAGGATATAGAGAGCGAGAGGCAGCAGGATTGCCGCGGAGACCGCGGCGAGCCGGTCGTCAATCAGACTGATGGTGGAAAGAGGTATTCCTGGCACTTCATAGGAATAGTGCCGGGACGGGGAGAAAAATCTCAGGTGGTTGCGAAAAATATCGGTGAGGGGTGGCGGAAGGGGCCGCCGCCCCGGTTCAGGACAGAGGGAGTGCGTCGAGGGAGGCGGCGGGAGTCACAATGGCGCGGTACTGGACGGTGACCTGCTGGCGGGCGGGGATCCAGCGGTAGCCGGGGACGCCAAAGAGGGATCCGCGGTCGATCATGGCGCGGCGGGATTCCGCAAAGGGGGAGACCCCGAATTCCAGGCCGCGGGTGAGGGCGAGGCCATTCCAGGGAGCGCCAGTGCGGAGGTGGTTTTCTTCCCAGAGGCCCATCCAGGGGAAGTCGGACTGTTTCCAGATATAGGCAATGGCCAGTTGGAGGTTGGGGTTGAAGGCGGCAAACCAGGCTTCTTCGCGGGTAGGGTTCATCAGGTGGGTGGAAAAGGCGCCGGACTTTTCGCGGGTGGTGAAGAGACGGAGGTCCTCAGCCGAGCCATCGAGGCAGGGGGCGAGGGGCCAGTCGAATTCGGCTCCGGTGACGAGGTGGGCGTGGCCGCCGGTGAAGTCGGACTCGATGACCTTGGATCGCGTGGCGGTGGACTCGAAGCGGGTGACACCCTTTTCCAGGAAGGGGGGGCCGAGGGTGACGTGCTGGGTCCAGGCGACGGGGCGGTCGCAGATGGAGAGGTTTTCCACGGTCTCGGTGATGTCGAGTTGACGGGCACCGGCGGGGAGGCGGATGGAGCGCTGGAAGCGGAGCCCGCAAGTGGGAAGGAGGGCGGACTGGGTGAGGGTGTCACCGGCGACAGAAATGTCGTAGGCGGCGACGGAGCCTTCTCCGTGGACCGTGAGGCCGGCGGCGGCCTCCTCGGGCGAGGGGCCGCCAAAGAGGTCGAGGCAGAGGTTATGGCCGAGGATTCCGCAGAGGAGCTGGCTCTCGGCGTCGGCTCCGTACTCCGGCATCCGGGCTTCGTCGTAGGTGGAGGGTTCGATGGAGGGCCAGGGCGGGGACCAGAGCGGGTTGAGACCGGAAGACTTGTCGCGGATGGCGGCGAGGTGACCGCCTTCGGTGGTGACGATGACTTCGAGGTGCTCATTCTCGAGCGCATGAGCGCGGCGGTTGAGGTAAGAGGTGGCGGACATGATCACTACCGTTGTATCACCCGGCGGGCGTGGTGGCGGTGTTATGGTAAGGGCTGTGAACTTGCATGCCGGGTTCCGACTGGCGGCCGCGGCAACCGGTTCCAAGTTGGGGTGGTTGAAGGAGGAGAGGTAGAGATGCCAGAGTTCGAGGGGATTGTGCCCGCCGTCGTGACGCCGCTGGATGGAGAGGGTGGATTGAAGGCCGGGAGCCTGGAGCGGCTGCTGGGGCGGTTGTACCGGGCCGGGAGTGAGGGCGTGTATGTGTGTGGGCAGACGGGCGAAGGTCTGCAACTGCCGCTGGAGGTTCGGGAGCAGGCCGTGGAGGTGGCGGTGTCGCAGACGCCGGCGGGGCGGACGGTGATCGCGCACGTGGGGGCGGGGAGCACGGCGGACGCGGTGCGGTTGGCGAAGCACGCGGGGCGCGCGGGCGCGCAGGCGGTGAGCAGCCTGCCTCCGGGCTCGGCGTACAGCTTCGAGGAGGTGCGCGGCTATTACGAGAGGTTGGCAGAGGAGGCGGGATTGCCTGTGCTGGTCTATTACTTTCCGGAGTTTTCGGCGTCGATCCGGACGGTGGAGCAGGTGCTGGAACTCTGTGCGATTCCAGGGGTAATTGGACTGAAATTCACGGATTTCGATTTGTACCGGATGTCGATT
Organism: Bryobacterales bacterium; assembly: GCA_003487005.1. GTDB lineage: Bacteria > Acidobacteriota > Terriglobia > Bryobacterales > Bryobacteraceae > PNKE01. Next base: position 7,002 of record DNFG01000181.1, on the reverse strand, counting down.
TTGTCGCGTGAGGGGTACACGATCTACAATGGGCGGGACGAGGTGCTGGCGGCGGGGTTGCTGATGGGGGCGCACGGGGGGATTGGGAGTTTTTACAATCTGATTCCGGAATTGTTCGTGGAATTATACGGGCATGCGAGGGCGGGACGATGGAGGGAGGTGCGAGTTGAACAGGACCGGATCAATGACTTGATCCGGGCAGTTCTGCGGTTTCCGCTGCTGGCAGCGATCAAGAGTTTGTTGGGGTGGTCGGGGATTGACTGCGGGGCGCCGGTGCCGCCGCGGCGTGTACTGACGCCGGAGGAAGAGGGCGCCTTGCGGGAGGCGGTGCGGGGCGCGGGTTTTGAGCCGGATCGATTTCTGGCTTGAAAGATGGCGGATGTGAGTTGACGACGAGACCCAAGTCTGAGTAATGGAAAGCAAGAAATGAAGCTGTTGAATGGGAATTCCGCGCGCTACGCGTGGTTTGTGGTCGCGCTGCTGGTGCCGGTGGCGTTGTTGAATTACCTGGATCGCCAGATGCTGGCGGCGATGAAGTTTTCGCTGATGACGGATATTCCGGACATTGGAACCGAGGCGAACTGGGGTAAAATACTGGCGCTTTTTAAGTGGACATACGCGTTTCTGAGTCCAATTGGGGGATATCTGGCGGACCGGTTCAGCCGGCGGCACGTGATTGCCGGGAGTCTGGTGGTGTGGTCGGCGATCACATGGGCGACGGGCCAGGTGACGAACTACGAGCAACTGCTGTGGACGCGGGCGGTGATGGGCATCAGCGAAGCGTTCTACATTCCCGCCGCGCTGGCCCTGATTGCGGATTACCACACGGGCGGAACGCGCTCCCGGGCCGTGGGGATGCACCAAATGGGCATCTACGCGGGCGTGATCATTGGTGGATTCGCTGGATATGCGGCGGACAACCCCACGCTGGGCTGGCGTTGGATGTTCGAGGTCTGCGGGCTGGCAGGGGTGCTGTACGCCGTGCCGCTGTTTCTGCTGGTGCGGAATGCACAGAAGACCGAGTCGATAGAGGAACCCGAGCAGACGTCGCCCGGCGGGGCGATTCGGGAGTTGCTGGGGAACCGGTCATTCAACCTGCTGGTGTTGTATTTCACGCTGCCTGCGATGGCGGGGTGGATTGTGAGGGACTGGATGCCGGCGATCCTGAAAACGGAGTTTGGGATCGGCCAGGGCAAGGCTGGCGTATCGGCGACACTGTACTGGATGGTGGCGGCGATCGTTGCGGCATTGATCGGTGGATGGCTGGCGGACCGCTGGATGAAGCGGACGCCGAAGGGCCGAATTTACACAAGTGCGATTGGGATGGCGTTGATCGTCATGGCGATGATGGGGGTGGGTTGGTCGCCACAAACGGGGCTTCTGGGCGTGGCGATCGCGTTCCTGATTCTGTTCGGCTTCGGATGGGGCTTCTTTGACTCGAACAACATGCCGATTCTGTGCCAGATCACACGGCCCCATTTACGTGCGACCGGCTACGGGATTATGAACCTGGTGAGTATCAGCTGCGGTGGGATGGCGGACTGGGGATTCGGAATCCTAAGGGATCTGCACGTTCCGCTCATTGCGATCTTCGGGATCTTCGCGAGCGTGGCCATGATATCGATCGTCCTGGTTCTGCTGATCAAGCCGAAGTACACGGATTCAAGTCCAGCGCCGGTGACGCACTAGCCGGTGCGAGGCGGAGAAACGAAACGGGGGACGCGGGCGTTTGCCCGGGTCCCCCGAAGTGCGTTGCGGGAACAGGGTAATTCGTCAGGCCTTGGCGCCAGCCTTGGCGGGAGCGGGCGTCTTGCCCATATTCTCGATTTCGGTGAACTGGACGGTGCGTCCTTCGTCGAGGGCCTTGTTGGAAAGGATCACGGCGATGGAGTCCGCGAGGCCCACCTCGATGTCAGCGCGGGGCCGCTTACCGGTCTGGCAGTCGCTGAAGAAGCTATAGAGCGAGGTATCCACGGGGTTGGTGGGCTCTTCAGGGACCAGAATACCCTTCTGGTACAGCCAGAGGCGGGCGAACTTCATTTCTTTCTCGAGGAAGCTCTCCTTGCCGGTCATCAGGTCCTTTTCGAGGAGGATGGGCAGGGGGCGTGAACCGGCGGCGGCAACCATGGTGGCGCCAGCCTTCCAGGCTTCCTTCTTCTTTTCCTTGGCTTCTTCGACCTTGGGCGGGTTGGGTTCGCGGAACCACATGCCGATGGGCATGTTGCGGTCGTCGCCGACAGTGATGTGGATGGAGCCGCCAGTGCCACAGATGATTTCGCCCATTTCGGTGCGCTGGCCGCCGACGCCGGCCCAATGGGAGGAGCCGGGGATGCCGGTCCAGACGAGGCGGCGCCCCTTCGGATACTTGTAGATGAGTTGGACGTTATCGAGGATGTCGCGGCCGTCGTGCATAAAGTCGCGCGAGCCAAGGCCCAAGACGGACTCAGGGGTCATGCCCAACATCCAGTCGGCGATGTCGATCTGGTGAGAGCCAAGTTCGGCGACGAGGCCGCCGGAGTACTCGCGGAAGAGCCGCCAGTTGGCCATCTTGGGCTGGTCCTTTTTCATCTTCCAGCCGGGATTGCGGTGCCACTGGGCCTGGACGTAGGTGACTTCGCCGATAACGCCCTTTTCGATCATCTGGCGGGCGGCCTGGTACATGGCGCTATAGCGGCGCTGGAGTCCGACCTGGAGGGTCTGCTTGGGACGATCGTGGGCGAGTTTGCGGAGACCATGGACTTCCTCGGGGGTGAAAACCATGCTCTTCTCGCAGAAGACGTGTTTGCCCGCTTCGAGAGCGTCCTTGGTGACGGCGTAGTGGAGGAACAGGGGGACGGTGACAAAGACGGCTTCGACGTTCTTGTCGGCGAGGAGTTCGCGCCAGTCCTTGTACTTCTTCGGGTTGCCGCCGATGGTCTGCACCGCCTTGGTGAGGGCGTCGTCACTGATGTCGCAGACGGCGACGCAGCGGCCATTGTCGATACCTGAGAGGTGTTTGAGGAGGTACGTCCCGCGGCTGCCGGTGCCGACCATGCCATATTGAATTGCGTTGGTCTGGGCTTTGGCGGTGCGGATCAGGGGACCCGCCTGAGCCTGGCGAGCCGCCGCGATGGTGGCGAGAGTTGCGGCGCCCGCCACTTTGACAGCGTCGCGCCGGGTCATATCCTTGGAGTCGGCCATATTCGAGCAACCTCGTTTGAAGTATCAGACTTGCGTCGGGGGAAGAAGTTCCGCCCCCATTCTATCCCGTTTTTCCTCTTCCTGCGCGAGGCGTGCACGGCGGGCGCTCCAGTCGGCGCCGCCGAGGACGGCGAGAGCGGCCAGGGAACTCCAGGTGAGGATCGTCACGGAGTTAACGAAGACGCCGTACTCGCGGCTGAGTTTCGAGTAGAGCCAGGGCCAGATGAGGAGGTTGATCCACTTGAGCGCTTCGAGGGCGAGACCGATAACGACGGCGCGGGGAAGGATCAGGCGGGCAGGCACTTTCGTGTTGGGCAGGAGCCAGTAGACAAGAAAGAGGACAAAGATGGTGATGGGGATGGAAGCCAACTTGAAGAGGCCAGTGATGAACATTCCGGGTGGGGCGGCGTCCAGGCCAAACAAGGCGCGCCAGACGGTGGCGCCGGCGCCGGTGAGGGCAGCGGACAGAAGGGCGAGGCCCCCGCACAGGAAGATCAGGCCGACACTGACCAGCTGATTCATGACGATGGAGCGATTGACCTTGACGCCCCAGGCGCGGTTCAGGGCGACTTCCAGCGGGATGAAGACGCCATTCGCGGTAAACAGGAGCAACACGACGGAGACCCACTCGAGGTTGCGGTTCATGTTGGCGCTGACACGGAGATTGCGGGCCAGAAAGTCGCCGGTTTCGCCGGGGAAGTAGTCGCGAATCGCGACATAGAGGGCGAGTTCGGCCTCCGGCGAGGCGAGAACGTTCCGGCAGAGTGCGATCACCACCAGCATGAAGGGGTAAAACGAGAGCAGGACGTAGCCGGCGATGGCCATGGCGTGGACATGGGCCTCGGTTTCCAGCCAGTAGCGCGCCATCGGGCGGATGTCGTGGCGGAGTTCCCCGCAAGCGCCGCCAACGTCCCGCACAAATCCTCTGAGAGAATTTGAACGGAGTACGGGGACGGGGGTCATGCACTCTCGATGGTACTGGAAATGGGGAGATGGGCCTCTAGCGGCCGAGATCGATACCGAGGGCCTTGAGTTCCTCGGCGTAATAGCGCTTCTGGAGCAGATCGAACTCTTCGCTGCCTTCCTGGACTTCGCGTTTGAGTGTCCGGACCTTGGCCCGCGCGGCCTTGTCGGCCTTGTCCTCATTGGTGAGGATGTCCGTCATCAGACGCACGATTTCCAGCCGGACTTCATTGATATCCCGCCGCAGGCGGCATTCACGCGCTTTCCGCAGTGCGGTAACGAGTTTGTGCGAGATTTCGTTGATCTTGTCCCGGCTCAGTTTCATGGCGTCGCCGGTGTCACGGCCAGAGGCGCGTACGATCTTCCGCTGCTGGACGAGCTGATTCTTGATCTTGCGGAACATCTCGGAATAGCTGATCCCGTTGTTGGACATGTACACGCTGTACTCTTCGAGGATTCCGCGAACCTCCTCGTTGAGGCGGTCTTCCACGGTCAGTTCATCGAGAATATGGGAGTCAATCAGCTCCGCGACCGCTGCCGGGTTGCTGATTTCGATGAGATTGGCTGGGAGTTTGGCGGTGAGTTGCCGCGCGAGGTAGGTGACGAATTCCTTGGGGATCAACATCCGGGCATGTTCCGAGCTATTTGCATACCGCCACTCCATAGTGTAGGAGTCCCGGCGAGGGGGTGTCAAACGGCCCGGCCGGGGCGGGGAAGAGAGGGTGCCGCTGGCTGGGGAATTGGGCCCGCTCGCCGTCGAAACCGGCCCGTTGGATGGCGATCGCTGGAGGGTTCGTCCTGGCGAGTGAGAGGATGAGAAGTATCTATCAATACCATTCGGGACCTGCCATGATTTATCAAACTACTCGTTTTGCAATGCTGCTGTTCGTGTGTCTGCTGGGCGGCGTCTCTGCCACGGCGGCGGAAAGTGAAGTTGGGCCGGCAGGGACAGTTCGCGGGACGGTGACGCTGGCCTCTCGCGGGACCCCGATGCCGCACACGACGGTGACGCTGGTGCCCCTGGGCCGGGAGACGGAGACGAACGCGAAGGGAGAGTACGCATTTGAGGACGTCCCGCTGGGAGTCTACGGCGTATTGGCGCACATGCACGCATTGACCGACGAGAGGAAGACGGTGACGGTGGAGGCGGGCCGGACTGCGGTGGTGGATTTCGAGTTGCGGCTGCAACCGGTACGGGAGGCCGTGACGGTGACAGCGTCCGGACGCAGTGAGAGCGTGTTTGAGGCGTTCCAGACGGTGACCTCGCGAGAGAGCTACGAATTGACGGCGCGGGCGGCGTCGCCGGCCCTGGGCGAGGTGCTGGAAAACGAGGCTGGGATCGCGAAGCGGAGTTCGGGGCCCGGCAATAGCCGGCCGGTCATCCGGGGTTTTGATGGCGACCGGGTTTTAATTCTTCAGGATGGGATCCGGACGGGGACCTTGTCGGCGCAGTCGGGCGACCACGGTGAGCCCGTGGACGCAGGGGCGGTGGAGCGAATCGAGGTGATTCGGGGGCCGGCGACATTGCTGTATGGGTCGAACGCGATTGGGGGCGTTGTGAACATTGTGAGCGGCCACCATATTCTCCACCAGCATCCGCATGAAGGAATGCGGGGCTCGTTCACGGCCGTGGGCGGGACGGGGAATGGGCTGGGCGGCGGGACGGTGAACTTCGAGTATGGCAAGAACCGGTGGCTGCTCTACGGCGGTGGCGGCGCCCAGGCCACAGGCAATTACCGGACGCCGCTGGGGAAAGTGTTCAATTCTGCGGCGGAAATGAGCCATGCCATGATCGGGTTGGGGCGATTCGGAGAGAAATACTCGTTCAATTTCAGCTACCAGAAGCAGCTCGGGCAGTACGGGATACCGTACAACCTGGAGGGGGAGGAGCACGATCACGACGATCACGATGACCATGACGGGGATCATGAAGCACACGCGGCGCGAAATGCCGCACTGGCCCGCCGGGCACTGAGCCGGGTGTCGCTTCGCCGGTCTCTCGACGCCGGTGATCATGACGACCACGACGACGATCATGATCACGAGGACGAACACGGGCATGATCATGGTCCGGTCCGGCTCGACTGGTACCGGCACAACTACCGCCTCCAGACCACGGTGAAGCAGTTGAGTGGGCTGCTGGAGCAGTTCCGGTTGAACGTGAACTACTCCTACTGGAATCACAAAGAGATCGAGTTGAACGAGAGTGAGGTCGGGACGAATTTCTTCAACAAGCAACTGGTGTACCGCGGGGAATTCCAGCAGCGCCGGCAGGGGGTTCTCTCCGGACAGTTTGGGGTGTGGGGGATGCACCGCGATTTCAAGGCGTTTGGGGCGGAGGCGCTGGCGCCGCCGGCGAAGCAAAACGCAATTGCCCTGTTCGCGCTGGAGGAGCTGGATCTGGAGCGGGTGCGTCTGCAGTTTGGCGCACGGCTGGAAAACAACCGGTTTAGCGCGATCGGGATGCCGGAACGGTCGTTCACGGGGGCTTCAGCGTCCGCGGGTCTCTATGTCCCAACATGGAAGGGGGGCGCGGTGGTTGCCAACTACATGCACAGCTACCGGGCGCCGGGCTTGGAGGAGCTCTACAACAACGGGCCCCACCCGGGAAATGCCCTGTTCGAAATTGGCGATCCGAACCTGCGACGGGAGCGTGGCAATGGGGTGGAGCTGTCACTGCGCCATCTCAGCAGGCGGGTAAAAATGGAAACCAACGTGTTCCGGTACCAGTTCTCGGACTTCATCTTTTTCAACCCGACCGGCGAATTTGATGACGGACTGCCGGTGGCTGAATACCGGCAGGGTGATTCGCGGTTTCTTGGCGCGGATGCCCGTTTCGAAGAGATCGGAAGAGCGTCG
>DNFG01000053.1 GCA_003487005.1 Bryobacterales bacterium | reverse complement strand
TCTCGGCCATGGCGGCTTCGGTGTACTTGCCCTGGCCCTGTTCGGCATCCTGCTGCAATTTGGCGATTTCTTTCTCGAGGGTGGCGACCTGTTCCTGGCGGGGTCCGAAGCGGGCTTTGAGGTCGGCTTCGGCCTGCTTGATCTCGGCGGTCTGCTGGAGGGCCTTCTGGAGGTCCACGACGGCCACCTTGAGTTGGGCGCTGGCGGGGAGGGCGAAGGCGAGGGCAAAAGCGGCGATGGCCGCCAGGGTATTCAAACGCTTGGAAATCATGGGACTAATTCGACTCCTGTGACGAACTCCAGAGGGGCTGGCGGCTAGCCGAGCACGGCGAGGATTTCGTCCTCGCGGAGGATGATCAATTCTTCGCCGGCGACGGTGACTTCCGAGCCGGAATACTTGCCAAAGAGGATGCGGTCACCCGCGTGGACATCGAGGGCGATCCGCTGGCCGTTCTTGAGCAGGCGGCCGTCGCCGGCGGCGACGATGGTGCCCTGCTGGGGCTTTTCCTTCGCGCTATCGGGGATGAACAGGCCGCTGGCGGTGGTTTCGGCCCCTTCCAGGCGTTTAACGAGCACACGATCGTGCAGCGGGCGCAAGTTCATCTGAGCACTCCTTCTTCTTCACCTGTTTAGACGCCGGGAAAGCGATTTCGGCTCCCGGGCCCTGGCGCTCACGCGCGGACGCGGTGCCTCATCTAGGCATTGTAGGGAGGCGGAGAACAGGGTGTCAAACCTCGGGGTCAGCGCAACTGGCCGGAAGTGACGAGATCCCAGGCGTTGGCGGCGTTGTCCCGAAGCCGGGCGCGGTCGGCCGGGAGGAGGAAACGGCGGTGTTCGAGCAGGGCGGCGGCCTGGTCGATTTTGTCCAGATAGTCATCGCGGGTGGCGTAGCGAGCGCGGATTTGCGCGGGGGTCGAGGGGAAGAAGGAGCCGGAAAGGCCCGCGAGTTCTCCGGGGGATCCGGTCTCGGGGGCGCGGAGGTTCCAGCCGGTATAGATGCCGAGGGGTTCAAGGATTTCGGGGAGGCGGATGCCGCCGGCGTCGATGCCGTCCGGCGCGGCCTGGGGGACGAGGAGCGGGTAGGGCGAGGCGAGAGCGGGCGGTTCGACGGAGATGACGCCCTGGAGTCGGAAACCGGGACCGAAGTCCATGGGATGGGTCAGTTTGGGCCGGGGCGGGGCCTGGACGCCATCGGGCCCGGCGAACTGTAGCCTGGCGCGGGGAACGAGTTCGTGGCGGTCGATGCGGGGATAGACGGAGGCGGGAGGCTCGAGGCCGAAGCGGACCCAGTCATGGAGGGCGGCGAGAACGGCGCGATGGAGGGGGCGGTGATCGAGCGGGTTGACGAGATATTGAGTGCCGGAGCGCTTTGGGGGCCAGGAACCGGGGCCGTGTTGAGCGCCGCTGAGGGCATAAATGCGGACATTCGGAGCGATGGGCGCGTCGGCGCGGCCGTCCGGGGTGGTGTGAATGAGGGCGGCGGCGCGGCTCCAGTATTCGGCGGAGCCGTGGGTGTAGACGATTTTGGGGCGGAGTTCGGGCGGGGTTCGTTCGAGGAGGCTGTCGCGGAGACCGGTGGCGGAGTCGGATTGGGGGAGGTCCGTGAAGGGGAACAGGTCGGTCGGGTAGAGAGTGTTGAAGTAGGCGTAGCCGTCGCGGGAGGCTTGAGCAAAGCGGTGGTTGAAGCTGCCCCGGCCGGCGCCGGCGACGTCGGCCCAGAGGGCATCGAAGGCGGGGCGGCCCTGCTCGCAGGCGTTGAAGCCGTAATAGAGGAAGGTACGGAGGAAGCGGCCGGACTGGGAGATGCCGAAGGCGATGGCGCGGCGGACGAGGCGGGGATCGCCGGCGAGGGGGGATTTGGAGGGGGCGTCATATTTGAGCCAGGCGGCGAGATCGCGGAAGGCGGCGAGGCTGAGTCCGGCGATGCGCGGGTCGCGGGCGGTGTAGACGGCTTCGTAGATGACGCCGGGTTCGAAGCCGGCGTCCATAATGATGGCTGTGCGGGCGGTATTGAAGCGCCAGGCGGAGGCGGGGATTTCGCGGCGGGGGCCCTCGACGGCGGTGCGGGCGAAGAGGGTGGCGGGCGATCCGGCGAGTGCCGGGTAGGCGAGATGGTCGCGATCACCGAGGGGCATTTCGCTGACGGTCGCCGAGGGGATGAATTCGGCACGGACGAGGCCGGTGATGGGCTGGCCGGCACGGGTGGCGATGGGGGCATGGAGACGGAGGAGGTCTTTGCGGTTCGGCACATCCCACTGCCAGCCGAGCCAGGCGAGGGTGAAACCATCCCGCATTAACCAGGGATCTTCGCCGAAGTGTGCGGCGGTGCGGGGGTCGAGTGCAGAATGGGCGTACTGGAAGCGGTTGAGCATGGCCTTGCCGCCGCGATTGGGGACTTCGAGGAGGAGGGTTCCATTGGCGCGGGCGGGGTCGACGGGTTTGAGGAGGTAGAGATCGGCGGAGAACTCGACGAGTCCACGCGGATTGAGGGGGGCGAGGGCGAGGTCGCGGATCTCGCGGTTGGCGGGGGATTTGGGGTCGATTTCGAAGTGGACGCGGGCGACGACGCGCTCGTAGGCGCCGGCGGTCCCGAAGGATTGGCCGTCGAGAACCGGCGAGCGCTCGTGTATTTCAACGCGGCTGACCGCGGCGGACAGCAGAGAAGCGAGCAGCAGCAGAGCGGGCAGCAAGCAGCGGAGGGGCGTCATGGGTTGATTATGACGCGCGCGCCGGGGCGGCGAAGCTCAGGCCGGTTTTTCGAACTGGACGGCATGAATGGGCGGCAAGTGGTTCGAGACGGTGGTCCAGTGGTCACCGCCGTCTTCGCTGACCCAAAGGGAGCCGGTGGTGGAACCGAAGACGAGCCGTTCGCCGGTGGAGTCGACATCGAGGGCATGACGGTAGACGAGATCGTAGGCGTGCTCCTGGGGGAGGCCGGCGGAGAGGGTTTCGAAGGAGCGTCCGCCATCGCGGGTCCGGTTGACGACGACGCGTCCGGCGGCGGGGATTCGTTTTTCGTCCTTGATGGCGGGGACGAACCAGGCGGTTTCGGGGTCGTGGGGATGGACGGCGACGGCGAAGCCGAAGGTGGAGGGAGCGACGCCGGTGATTTCGGACCAGGAGGCGGAGCCGTCGGTAGAGCGGAAGATACCGTTGTGGTGCTGGATCCAGAGGGCATCGGGCCGGGAGCGGCATTGCACGACGAGATGGGGGTCCTGGAAGTTGGGTTCAAATTCCTGACCCGGGGGCATGTACTCGGCGCGGAGTCCGTGACCGGAGAGGCGCCAGGAGGCGCCGGCGTCTTCGGTGATCCAGACGCCGCCGCAGGAGACGCCGAGGAGGACGCGGCGGGAGTCGCGGGGGTCGACGCAGATGGAGTGGATGCCGGGTTGGTCGGCGCCGCCGCCGAACCACTGTTCACGGAGGGGGTCGTCCCAGAGGGGGCGGTTGAGCTGCCAGGAGTCGCCGTGGTTATCGGAGCGGAAGAGTCCGCCGGGGAGAGTGCCGCACCAGAGGACGCCGGGTTCGTCCGGACCGCCGGCGGCGAGTGACCAGATGAGCTTGAGGGCCCAATCGACGGGTTTACCTTCGGCGGGGGTGTGGGTGGGGGTGTAGTCCGCGGGTTTTTCCGGATAGACGGGGGCGGCGATTTCTTCCCAGGTGGCGCCGGCATCGCGGCTGCGGTGGAGTTTGACGCCGAAGTGGCCGTGGTTGAGGGCGGCATAGAGGGCGCCATCGCGGGGGTCGTGGAGGGAGAGGGTGCAGTTGTCACCGAGAAAGCTGGCTCGTTCGATGGACCAGGCGGCGGAGTCGCGGGCGACGGTAAAAAGGCCCTTGCGGGTGGCGACATGGAAGCGGGAACTCATCGGTGGTTAACCTCCGGACAGGGATTGAATGATGTCGATTTCGGCGGCGGGGGTGACGGGGTCGGTGAGGCGTTGGGGATCGCGGATCTGGCGGCCATCGACGAAGATCGCCATGTGGTGGCGGAGCGCGCCCTGGTCGTCGAGCACGTAGCCGCGCACGCGGGGGTGAATGGAGAAATAGTGATCGAGAGATTCGCGGACGGTGGCGCCGGGCGCCTCCGCGGAGGGGCAGGCGACGTGGCGCTGCAAATTACGGGTGAAGCGGACCGTGGCCATGATGCGACAGAGGGGACAGACAAGCCCTCTCGATGCCGCCGCGGGGAGCGGCGGTTTTGAGCCAGTATAACCGGAAAGGCGGAACGGGTATGTAACTTCTCAGGCGAGAGTGAGGTTGGCGCTGGCCCGGAGAGCGAAGTCGTCGAATTCGCCGCGGGCAAATTTGGGCAGGGCGGCGGCGGCGATCATGGCGGCGTTGTCGGTGCAGAGTTCGATGGGCGGCACGATGAGCCGAATACCCGAGCGGGCGGCAAGCTCGGCCAGTCGCTCGCGCAGGCGCTGATTGGCGGCCACGCCGCCGACAACCGTCATCGTTTTCGCGCCGACGCTATCCGCTGCGGCGACGGCTCGGGCTGAGAGCACTTCGGTGATCGTCTCCTGTACCGACGACGCCAGGTCGTCGATATTGAGCCGGTCGCCCTCCTTCTCGATCAAACGCGAAACGGCGGTCTTGAACCCGGCAAACGAGAAGTCGAAGGTCTCGCCCTTCAACCCCCGGGGCAAGGCATAACTGGCCTTGCCGGCCCGCGCTCGCTCTAGATCGGAAGAGCCGCCGGGGTAAGGCAAGCCCATCAGGCGAGCCGACTTGTCGAACGCCTCTCCGGCGGCATCGTCGATCGACTGCCCAAGCAGCCGGTAGCGCCCCGGGGCCAGGACGTGCACAAGCTCAGTGTGACCGCCAGATACCACCAAGGATAAGTGCGGAAACTTAGGCGGATCATCGTAACCATCGAGCAGGGCGAACGGGCTGAGCAAGTGGCCTTCGATGTGGTGGACGCCGATGAGCGGGACACCAAGCGAGAACGACAGTGCCTTCGCGGTGGTCAGGCCCACGCTCAGCGCGCCGATAAGTCCCGGACGGTTCGTGACCACGATCGCCTTGATCTGATCCAACTCTACGGCCGCATGAGTCAGCGCGTCCGCGACCACCGGCAGCATGGCATCGACATGGGCCCGCGCCGCCGCCTCGGGTACCACCCCACCCCATCGCTCGTGCATGTCGGCTTGACTGGCGACGATATTCGATAGAACGCGTCTGCCCAGCAAAACCGCGGCGCTGGTCTCGTCGCAGCTGGACTCGATCGCCAACAGGGGCCCTTCATGCCAGGTCATGGCACCACATCACGAGCGCGTCTTCTTGGTTGTCCGGGTAGTAACGCTTGCGGCGCGAGACGACCTCGTATCCCAGATTCTCGTAAAGCTTGATCGCAGCGTCGTTGCTCGCGCGGACCTCGAGAGTCGAGCACGTCATTCCCTCGTCCTTCGCGCGGGCGATGAGTTCGAGCATCAGGCGTCGGCCGATACCCTGTCGTTGCTTGAGGGGATCGATCGCCACGTTCGTCACGTGCGCTTCGTCGATGCAACGCCAATAGCCTCCATAACCGGCGGTTTGGCCGTCCGCGATCGCCACCAAGAAACAGCTATCGGGATTGGTCAGCTCGTTGCGAAAGGCACGCTCTGACCACGGAGCCGTGTTGACCTCGGCCTCGATTCGCAAGACGTCCGACAAGTGGTTTTCGGCCAGCTTCTCAAAGCGAAGGACCATCGCCTACCCGCCCAGGTACGCCTCTTTGACCTTGGGATTCGCGAGCAGATTCTTGCCCGTGTCGGTGAGAACGATATTGCCGGTTTCGAGCACGTAGGCCCGGTGAGCGATTTCGAGCGCCCGGTGGGCGTTCTGCTCGACGATGAGCACGGTCGTTCCGTCGCCGTTGATGTCGGTGACGATGCGGAAGATCTCGGTGACCAGATTGGGCGCAAGGCCAAGGCTGGGCTCGTCGAGTAGCAACAGCCGCGGGCGCGACATCAGGGCGCGTCCGATCGCGAGCATCTGCTGCTCGCCACCGCTCATCGTCCCGGCGTTCTGTTTGATCCGTTCGCGCAACCGGGGGAAGCGCTTCATCACATCCTCCAAGTCTGCGGCAATCCCAGCGTCCTTGCGGGTGATCGCCCCAAGTTGCAGATTCTCCATCACCGACATGTTGGTGAAGATGCGACGGCCCTCAGGGCTGTGGGAGATTCCGAGTTTGACAATCTCGTGCGGCGGAGTCTCGTGGATCGGCTGGTCTTCAAAGAAGATCTCGCCCGTGCGCGGCCTCAGCAATCCGCTGATCGTACGGAGAAGCGTGCTCTTGCCAGCTCCATTCGAGCCGATGATAGCCACGATTTCGCCCTGCTTCACTTCGATGGACACATCGTTGAGAGCCTGGATGGCTCCATAGAACACGCTGATCCCTTCAGTGCGCAACATGGCTGGTAGGTTCTACCAGATTCTGCCGGTCTTGAGCGGATGATGAACCGACCTTCCTCGGGACGCTGGTCCCCGCAGGCCCAAATCGGGTATCTTCTGCGAGCTTCGGGAGGTTGGGGCACCAAGCCGGTGCTCGTAGTTTCCGAAGACAGGACAACTATCATGGCAGACATTAAAGTTCGCATTCGACTGCGCGCTTACGACCACCGGCTGATCGACCAATCCGCCGAGAAGATCGTAGAGAGCGCCAAGCGCACGGGAGCCCGCATCAGCGGTCCGGTGCCCCTTCCCACCAACCTTCGCCGCTTCTGCGTCATCCGCGGACCGCATATCGACAAGGAGTCGATGGAGCATTTCGAGATGCGCATCCATAACCGGCTGATCGACATCCTCGATCCGACGAACAAGACGATCGATGCACTCATGCGGCTCGATCTGCCCAGCGGCGTCGATATCGAAATCAAGCAGGCCTAAGCACTGCAGAGCCCCGTTTGCCGGTCGGATCTTGCCGACCGGCAAATTTTTTTGCCCAAAAGTCCCAGCGCGGAAACTGCCCAGCCCAACTCCTCGTAAACCCCACATGCGTCGTCTAGCCCTACTCACCCTGCTTGCGCCCGCTCTCTCTGCCGCAAACTCCGGCATCGATGCCCAGAAGGCGGCCGAGCCTCCCAAGATTGACGGCACCATCCATCAGGCGGAGTGGGGTGCCTCGCACGGCGAAGGGTTCTTCGACACGCGCAACGGCGCCGCGGCCGAACCCGGCCGATTTTGGCTGACTTACGACGAGAAGTACATCTACTTCGCAGCTCAGCTCGATGGCGACCCCAAGTCGATCAAGGCCACGGAGTATCGCCAGAACGTGCGAATCTCCTCCGACGACTCGGTGTTCTTGATCGTCGAACCGTTCGGCAACGCAAATCAAGCGAACGTGTTCGGCGTCAACGCGCGAGGGGCGACCGACGTGCGAATCGCGGGTGGACGGGCCATCAAGCGGGAGTGGTTGGGTGAGTTCATGGCGTCCGGTCGGGTCACCGAGAAGGGCTTCGAGATCGAAGCGCGGATCCCGTGGGGCATCATGCGGCTGCCTGCTCCTGGCAAGCGCGACGTGCGCTTCAACGTGGTTCGCTACAACCCCACCTCGCAGCGCGAAATGGAGTGGCATTACACGAATCAGCAGTCGTCGAACTCACCCTTCTGGCGCGGGGTCGAGGTCCCCGAGTCGGGCAACGAGCGGACGCTCAAACTCCTGCCCTACGTATACAGCGGCTGGTCGCGCAATGGCCATATCGCAAACGGCGGTCTCGATCTCAAGACCTCCCTAACCGACCAAATCGACCTCGTCGGAACCGTCAATCCGGACTTCCGCAACGTCGAGAACCAGATTCTGTCGGTGGACTTCAGCTACTTCGAGCGACTCGCGGGCGAAGCCAGGCCATTCTTCCTCGAAGGCACCAACTTCTTTGGCACCTCGCGGGACGCCCCGCTCTTTGCATCGCAACGAATCGGCAAGTTCGACGCCGGACTC
>DNFG01000391.1 GCA_003487005.1 Bryobacterales bacterium | reverse complement strand
AGCCGTGACATAGCCCGATCCGATCTTCTCCCAGCCCGCCAGGCTGACCTTCGCCGACTTCCCCATCGCGTCCGCGGCTTCCACCATCGCGATCAGACCGCGGGTCTCCACCATTCCGAGTGCTTCACCCATCTATGGAATTCCTCTCTCTCTGTCTCAAACGAAATCTTCTCACACTGCCCCAGCGCTACGCGATGCCGCGTGCCCGCAGGGTCTCTTCCACCAGCGCTACCAGTTCGTCGCGCGTCACTGTAAACTTCTCCGCCGGACTCCCGGCCATATCCTCCGCCGACACCGGACACCCCGGCTCCCCACTCACCTTGCTCTTCACCCCATACCGCGTCCGTGAATCCAGCAACTTGTTCACTTCCTCGCGTGGCAATACCGTCGCCCCGCCCAGCAACTCCGCCACCAGTGCGATCCGGGCGTAATGCTCCACCGTCTCCATCTTGAAGTACGCGCTGAACACATCCGCCCCGTAACAAACCGCCCCGTGATTCGCCATCAGAATTGCTTCATACTTCGGAATGTACGGCAACATCCCGTCCGTCAGCGCCTCCGTCCCCGGCAAGCCATAGTCCGCCAGCGGCACGCAGCCCAGACCGATAATCACCTCCGGCAGCAGCGCCTGGTTCAAAGGCCGCCCCGCCGTCGCGAAGCCGGTCGAAACCGGCGGATGCGCATGCACCACGCTCTTGATGTCCGGACGCATGTTGTAGATCAACAGGTGCATCGCGATCTCCGACGTCCGCTCCTTGCGCCCCTCGATCTTGTTGCCCTGCATGTCGCAGATGATCAGGTCATCCACATGCAGCATCCCCTTGCTTGTCGCCGTCGGCGTACACAACACCCGGTTTTCGTCCAGACGGATGGAGATGTTGCCGTCGTTGGCCGCGACCCATCCCTTCTGGAACACCAGCTCGCCCACCCGGACGATATCCTGTCGAAGTTCTTTTTCCGTCTTAGACATCTGAATCCAAAATTGTACCAGAGGCCCGCCCCCTGCACTGCTACACTGTCGTTTGAAAGGAGCTTCTCCAAGATGCAAAAGTTTTTGACCTCCGCCCTTGCCGCCTCGGTTCTGCTCGCCGGCCTCGCTACCTCCCTTCAGGCCCAGCGACAGCGTGTCAGCCCCCGTGAAACCGTCTCCGCTTCTATTGGTGGCAAGAAGGTCACCATCGAGTACAGCCGCCCCTCCGTCAAGGGCCGCAACGTCTGGGACCCCAGCGGCAACCTCGCCCCCTTCGGCAAGGT
Source organism: Bryobacterales bacterium (assembly GCA_003487005.1). Classification (GTDB taxonomy): domain Bacteria; phylum Acidobacteriota; class Terriglobia; order Bryobacterales; family Bryobacteraceae; genus PNKE01. Next base: position 2,058 of record DNFG01000391.1, on the reverse strand, counting down.
CTGGCGCACCGGCGCCGATGAAGCCACCACGCTCACCACCGAAGGCGATCTCATGCTCGGCTCCTTCCATGTCCCCGCCGGCACCTACTCCCTCTTCACCATCCCCGGCGAGTCCGAATGGACCCTCATCCTCAACAAAACCGCCAAACAGTGGGGCGCCTTCAAGTACGACGCCAACCAGGACCTCGGCCGCGTCAAAATGAAAGCCGCCGCCCAACCCTCCTCCACCGAACAGTTCACCATCGAACTCAATGCCACCGGAGGCTCCAATGGCGTCCTCAAGCTCACGTGGGACAAGCTATCCGCTTCCATCCCCGTCATGATGCACTAGCCCCCATTCCACCCTTCGTCAACAGCCGGGCTCACCGCCCGGCTGTTTGCGTTTTCCCGCCCAATCAGGTCACCCTGAAACCAGGGGCGGCGGCGGGGGCATCACACAACAGGCCTATGGAATACCTCGAAAAATTCGGAATCACTGTCGAACACGTCTTCTCCCTCGTCCGCGTCTGCGTCATCCTCCTCGTGGCGTTCATCGCCCAGGGTCTCCTGCGCCGCATCATCCGCCGCATCAAGGAAAACGTTCTCAACGTCATGCGGCGTCACGCCAGCAGCGAAATCGAGATGACCAAGCGCGCCGACACTCTCGCCAGCATCATCCGCAAAACCCTCACCGTCGCCCTCTGGTTCGTTGCCATCATGACCGCCCTGCGCCAGATGGGCTTCGACCTCGCCCCCATCCTCGCCGGCGCCGGCGTCGCCGGCGTCGCCCTCGGCTTCGGCGCCCAGTCCATCGTCAAGGATGTCATCAGCGGCTTCTTCATGCTCATGGAAAACCAGATCCGCGTCAATGACGTCTGCGTCCTCAACGGCACCGGCGGCCAGGTCGAGGAAATCAACCTCCGCACCACCGTCCTTCGCAGCCTCGATGGCGTCGTCCACATCTTCCCCAACGGCTCCATCACCTCCATCTCCAACATGACCCACGTCTTCTCCTACTACGTCTTCGATGTGGGCGTCGCCTACAAGGAGGACACCGACCGCGTCACGCAGGTCCTCCGCGACATCGGCGCCGAAATGCAGGCCGACGAGCAGTTCAGCGAGGCCATCCTCGAACCCCTCGACGTCCTCGGCGTCGACAAATTCGCCGACTCCGCCGTCATCATCAAGGCCCGCATCAAAACCCAGCCCATCAGCCAGTGGTCCGTCGGCCGCGAAATGAACCGCCGCATCAAGAAGAAGTTCGATGAACTCGGCATCGAAATCCCCTTCCCACACATGAGCGTCTACTTCGGCGAGGCCTCCAAGCCCTTCGCCCTCGCCGGTGCTCCCTCGCTCGACCGCGAAGAACTCAAGCGCGCCATTCGCGAAGTCCTCGACGAGACCGGCGCTCGCCACGCTGGCGCCTGACAACCCGACCCCACATGGAACTGGCGAACAGCCTCGGCGCTCTCCCGCTGGCGGCCCTCCTGCGCGCGCTCTTTCTCCTCGCCGCCGCCGCCTTGAGCCACTGGATGGCTGTTCGCCTCATCACACGCCTCCGCCGTCATTCGCTCCGGGTCATGCGCCGGGGCCGGCCCGCTCCCAACGTCGAACTCGAAAAACGCGCCGATACCCTCGACGGCATCGCTCGCAAAATCGCCACCACCACCATCTGGCTCCTCGCCGCCCTCTCTGTCCCCCGCCAGTTCGGCTTCGACCTCTCCCCCGTCCTTGCCGGCCTCGGGATCGGCGCCCTCGCCCTCGGCCTCGGAGCCCGCTCCTTCATTGAAGACACCATCACCGGCATCTTCCTCCTGCTCGAAAACCACATCCGCGCCGGCGATGTCTGCGAAATCAATGGCCAGCGCGGCGCCGTCGAGGACATCCGCCTCCGGACCACTGTCCTGCGCTCCGGCGATGGCGCCCTCCACACCTTCCCCAATAGCTCCATCCGCCGCCTCTCCAACGTCACCCGCGGCTACTCCTGCTTTCTCCTCGACCTCCCCGTCTCCCGCCTCCACGACCCCGATCTGATCCTCGCCGAACTCCAGGACGTTGCCGCCACCCTCCTCCACGACC
>DNFG01000143.1 GCA_003487005.1 Bryobacterales bacterium | reverse complement strand
GTATCGCCGGGGCGGATGGGATGCGACTCGATGGAAAGCGGAGGCGGTCCGGCGGGTGGCAGTCCGGAACGGGTTTGACCTGGTGTGCGACTCGCCAGGCCGTGGCCGGAGCGGAGGGTTATGGTGGTGATGGCGGCGAGGAGGCAAACCACCACGCCAGCCACCAGCCCTAACTTCGGGCGGCTCATTGTTCCTACTTTACTATCGGCGGGCGGGCGGTTCGCAACCCGCGATCACGCGGGATGGGCGGCGAGGAAGTCCGCGATCTCGTCGATTTCCCCTTCGGAGAGGCGAAAATTCGCGGCTCCGATGACGCCGTCGACCTGTTCAGGCGAGCGGAGTCCGACGATGGCGGCGGTGACCACGGGGAGGCGGAGGGTCCAGGCGATGGCGGCTTCACCGGGCGTGCGACCGTGGCGCGCGCCGATAGCGCGAAGGAGTTCGACGAGTTCGAGGTTGCGGGAGAGTTTGGGTTCCTGGAAGTGGGGGGTCCGCTGGCGGAAGTCGTCCTCGGGCATGGCGGCGACGCGCTCGCGGGTCATTTTTCCAGTGAGGAGGCCGGATTTCATGGGCGAATAGACGAGGACGCCGATGTCATGGCTGCCGCAGTAAGGTAGCTGGGTCTCCTCGATTTCGGGAGAAAGGATGGAGTACGGGGGCTGGAGGGAGGCCGGGGGAGCGATTTTGCGGATGCGGTCGAGTTGCGCGTTGGAGAAGTTCGAGACGCCGATCCAGCGGACTTTTCCTTCCTCCTGGAGGCGGGCCATGGTCTCCCAACCCTCTTCGATATCCTCGTCGGGTTCGGGCCAGTGCATCTGGTAGAGGTCGATGCAGTCGACCTGGAGGCGGCGGAGGGAGTCTTCACACTCCTGGCGGACGGCGTCGCGTTTGAGGCAAGGGAAGATCTGGCGGTCCGGAGTCCAGTTGCGGGCGCACTTGGTGAAAATGTAGGGCTTCTCGCGGCGGTCCCGGAGGGCTTGGGCGACAACCTCTTCGGAATGGCCGAGACCATAAACGGGGGCGGTGTCGATCCAGTTGATGCCGGCATCAAGGGCCTTGTGGATGGCTGCGATGGAGAGGGCGTCGTCCTGGGGGCCCCACGCGAACTTCCAGCCACCGCCGCCCATGGCCCAGGCGCCGATCCCAAGGGGGGTGATTTCGAGGTCCGTGAATCCGAGTGCTCTGGTCTGCATGGCTTCTCACTTTGTACCACGCAGAGGCAGGGGCGCCCGGAGTTCAGGAGATGATCTTCCTGGCCTTCTTGATGTCGGCTTCGGCGAGTTGGAGCAGACAGGCATAGCGGCCTTCGCCGGCGGCGATGGCGTGGGCGGCGAAGACATCGATGCCGGCGCCGGCCAGGCGGGCGAAGGAGTCGGCGAGCGCGCCGGGGCGGTCCGCGCCGGAGATGAGAAGGGCCTGTTTACGCGGGCCGGCCTCGATCGCCGCTTTCTTGAGGGCACGGGTGAGCTCCACCGCCTTCTCGGGGACGACATCGAACTGGACCTTGCGCCCCTTGATCGGATAGCCCCAAAACGCGAGGAGATTGACGTGCGCGGCCTGCAGAGTGGAGAGAACGGCGATACCCTGGCCGGTCTTGTTTGGGAGGGTAATGGAATAGACAGAGACGAGTTGAACAGAATCAGCCATGATGAATTTTCCTTGGGTTGTCATTGTATGCGAAGTGGCGGTCGAAAGTCTGCTACGATCTTCATTGAGGCGTTTTGGCGCTTCATCCCGCTGACCGGCGCTGGAGTGGCGGAACTGGCAGACGCACCGGACTCAAAATCCGGCGGCCTTCACTGGCCATGTGGGTTCGACCCCCACCTCCAGCACCAAATCCTGTATGTCTCCCTCGGCAATTCTCCTGATCGACTGCCCGGACCGGAAGGGCCTGGTGGCCGGCGTGGCAAACCTGCTTTACCGGCACGGCGCGAATATCACACACGCCGACCAGCATCAGGATCATCGCGCCGGACTCTTCTTCATGCGCGTCGAATGGGCCCTCGAGGGGTTCCCTCTGGACGTGTTCCGCGCGGAGTTCGCCGTCCTCGCAGAGGAATTGCGCATGCGTTGGCGCCTGGAACTGACCGAACGGAAGCCGCGGGTGGCTTTGTTCGTTTCGCAGTACCTGCACTGTCTCGCGGATCTTCTGCACCGGCACCAGGCAGGCGAGTTGGGCTGCGAACTGGCGTTGGTGATCAGCAACCACGAAACCGGGCGGGCGCTGGCCGAGTTCCACGGAGTGGCGTTCCATCATGTGCCGGTCACGGCCGAGACGAAATCCGGATCGGAAGCGCGGCAGAGGGCTTTGCTCGACGAAGCCGAGGTGGATTTGATCGTGCTCGCCCGGTATATGCAGATTCTGTCCCCCCGGTTCGTGGCGGCATACCCGGGGCGCGTGATCAATGTGCATCATTCGTTTCTGCCGGCGTTCGTGGGGGCGAAGCCCTATCATGCAGCGCACGCGCGCGGCGTCAAGTTGATCGGGGCGACGAGCCATTATGTTACCGACGAACTGGACGACGGGCCCATCATCGAACAGGATGTCGCCCGGATCTCCCACCGGGATCAGGTGGAAGACCTGGTGGCGAAAGGGCGGGATCTGGAGCGGATCGTGCTCTCGCGGGCGGTCCGGTGGCACCTCGAACACCGCATTCTCTGCTACGGGAACAAGACGGTCATTTTTGACTAGGGGAGAAACGGGCTTGGATGTCATAAAATGGACGAATGGGTCCCGTTCTCGAACTCGAACTGCAACTCGATGAGCTTGGGCGCGTCATTGCCCGGTTGACGAAGGGGAAATCGTCGGCGACGGTGACGTCTTCCGCGGCGGCGGGGGCGATTGCGGACCTGGCCGCGGCATTCGAGGACACGGTGCGCGAAGGCTGCGGGGAGTGCTACTGGCCGGAGGGCGGTGGCGACTACCGGTGGCTCTTCCGGCGAACCGGAGAGCGCGTGGCGGTGGTCGTGCTGTGGTGTGCGAACCCGGTGACCGGCTGGGAACACGTGTTCTGGGGCGAAACGGGTTGGGACGAGTTCCAGCAAACGCTGCGCGGAGCGGTGGCGCGGCAGACGATCTCCCTCGGCTAATCAGCGAGTTGGCGGCGATTGAAATTAAATGACTTGACAAGATGCTTCGCTTATACGTATGATTCAAACGAACGTATGACTGAAGCAGTTGAAACAGTTCGCGATACGAAGGACCGGATCCTCGACGCGGCCGAAGGCTTGTTCTCGCGGCAGGGGTTTGCGGCGACCTCGTTGCGGCAGATCACGGGGGAGGCGCGCGTGAATCTGGCGGCGGTCAACTACCACTTTCAATCGAAAGAAGCGTTGATCGTGGCGGTGATTCAGCGGAAGATGGGGCCGATCAATGAGCGGAGGCTGGCGCTTCTGGACGCGCTGGAGTCGGATCTTCCGGAGCAGGCGCCGGAGCTGGAGCGGGTGGTTTGGGCGCTGTTCCGGCCGGTATTCGAGGCGCGGCTGCTGGGCGTGGAGTTGGGCAACTTCCCGCGGCTGATGGGGCGCATGTTTACCGAACCGGGGGACTGGGTGCAGCGGGTACTGGGGCAGGCGCTGGGGGGAATTGTGGAGCGATTTGGCGCGGCGGCGCGGCGGGCGCTGCCTGGATTGCGGCAGGAGGATCTGGGTTGGGGGATGCTGTTCTCGGTGGGCGCGATGGCGCATTATCTGGCGGGCGGGGAAATATTGCGGTTTTTGAGCCGGGGCCAGTCGAACGAACTGGATCAGGAGGAGGCGCTGGACCGGCTGGTCCGCTTCACTTCAGCGGGATTGCGGGCGATGGTGACGGGACGGGAGATGAGCGCATGAAACGGATTCTGGCCTGGATTTTGACCGGCGCGGGACTGGCCGCCGGACAGGAAGCGAAGGTGTTGCCGCTGACGCTGGATCAGGCAGTTGAACTGGCGCTGGCGCCGGAGGGCGCGGTGCGGCTGCAGTTGGCGGGGGAACTGATCCGGCAGGCGGAAGCACAGCGGGGGCAGGCGCGGGCTGCGCTTCTGCCGGGCGTGGACGGGGCCTACACTTTCCGGAGTTTTACGAACAACCTGGAAGCGTTCGGTGTCCGGCTCGAGATTCCGGGGGTGCCGTTCCGCCCGCCGAACTTCGTGGGCCCGATCGAAACGTCGGACTGGAGGGCGCAATTTGCATGGAATGTGATCGATCTGAGCGCATGGGCGCGGTACCGGGCGGCGGGTTCGCGGCTCAAGGCGGCGAATCTCGAGGAGCAGGCGGCGCGCAACCGCGCGGCGGCGGACGTCGTGCGGGCTTACACGAACCTGCAGCGGGCCGCGCAGGAAGTAGCCACGGCGAAGGCGAATGTGGAACTGGCGGAGAGGCTGCGCCGTCTGGCTGAGTCGCGAAAGGCGGCGGGCGCGGGCACGGGGATCGAGATCACAAGGGCCGGGGTGCAGGCAGCAAACGAGCGAACGCGCTTGCTGGCGGCCGAGGAGGGCCAGACGGCGGCGGAACTGCGGCTGCTGCGGGCAATGAACCTGCCGCTGGTGACGCGCGTCCAGGTGCTGGATGAACTGAAATACGAG
>DNFG01000466.1:5242-5613 GCA_003487005.1 Bryobacterales bacterium | reverse complement strand
CCCCGCCGCCGCCCTCGCCGAAATCCGCCGCGTCCTCCAACCCGGCGGCACTTACCTTTTTCTCGAACATGTCGCCGCCCCCCCGGACACCCCAACCCGGCGCCGCCAGCGCCTGCTCCATCCCCTGTTCCGTTGCTGCTTCCGCTGCAATCCCACCCTCGATACCGCCACCCTCCTCCGCCACGCCGGTTTCGCCTCTGTCGAGCTTGAACACTTCCACCTGCCCATCCCCATCGTCGGCCCCCATATCGCCGGCCGAGCCGTCCGCTGACCTGCTATTCTCAGCATGTACCGCCCGCGCATGTACACCCTCGATCTGATCTATTTCGACGCCGGAGGCGGTCATCGCGCCGCCGCCACCGCGCTCCAGC
>DNFG01000466.1:4735-4863 GCA_003487005.1 Bryobacterales bacterium | reverse complement strand
TTCCGCAAAGTCACCCGCATCGACCTCCAGGAAATTTACAACCTCATGCTCCGCAAGGGCTGGACCCTCGGCTCCCCCGCCGGCCTCCGCTTCATGCAGCGCATTATCGCCCTCTATCACCGCCCCGC
>DNFG01000466.1:0-4430 GCA_003487005.1 Bryobacterales bacterium | reverse complement strand
CCGCCCGCCGCCTCCTCGCCCAACACTGGCAGAAAAACCCCGCCGATCTCGTCCTCTCCCTCGTCCCCAATTTCAACCGCGCCCTTTACGAAGGGCTCCGCCTCGCCAGCCCGCAAACCCCATTCGCCACCCTGCTCACCGACCTCGCCGACTATCCCCCCCATTTCTGGATCGAGCGCAACCAGGACCAGTTCTTCCTCTGCGGCACCCCCAAAGCCCGCCAGCAGGCCCTCGACCTCGGCCACCGCCAGGAGCGCATCTTCCTCGCCTCCGGCATGATTCTCAACCCCCGCTTCTACAACCTGCCCCCGATCGACCGTGAAGCCGAACGCGCCAGACTCGGCCTCCACCCCACCCGCCCCACCGCCCTCGTCCTGTTCGGCGGTTATGGCTCCGCCGCCATGTCCGCCATCCAGAACCGCCTCGCCCTCGCCCGCCCCAACCTTCAACTCATCTTCATCGCCGGCCGCAACGAAGCCCTCCGCCAGTCCCTGCTCAACCATCCCAACCCCCTCCCGCAACATGTCACCGGCTTCACTACGGACGTCCCCCAGTTCATGCGCCTGGCCGACTTCTTCATCGGCAAACCCGGCCCCGGGTCCATCTCCGAAGCCCTCCACCTCGGCCTCCCCGTCATCACCGAACGCAACGCCTGGACCCTCCCCCAGGAACGCTATAACGCCGACTGGCTCACCCAGAACCATACGGGCCTCGTCCTCAAGTCCTTCCGCCAGATCGTCCCCGCCGTCCAGACCCTCCTGAACAACGACACCCTCGCCCAAATGCGCCGCGCCGCCCTCGCCCGCCCCAATCGCGCCCTTTTCGAGATCCCCCCCGTCCTGCTCCACCTCGCCCGCTCCCAAACCCTCCCCTCCTGAGTCCCGTTACCAAACCGTCTCCGTCCCAGAACCTCCGGCTGTTCCCCTATCCAATTTCGACCGCGACCCTGTAGGAGACGGTTTCTGCCACCTCTGCTGTCAAGTCCGGCAGGAACGGCGTCAGGAGGCAGTTCTACCTATGAAACTCACCCTCGGCCTGCTCGCCGCGACCTTCACTCTGGCCGCGTCCGCGCTCGCTTCCCCGATCACCGTGACCATCTCCGGGCCCTACAACTCCCTCGCCGGAGCCGAAGCCGCCAGAAACGCCTGGCTCGGCACCTCCATCGGCACCATCATCGAGGACTTTGAAGGCTTCCCCGCCCAGTTCCCCACCGGCTACTCCAGCCTCAACACCGCCATCGGCGAGTTCCGCGTCAATCCCGCCGGCTCCGGCGGCAACCCTGACGCGACGGGTTCCACTCTCAATGAAGTCGTCGTCCTCAATGGGGCCACCACCCCATTCAGCGGCCGATTCAACACCACCCCAGGCGGAGCCAACTGGCTCGACTCCAACGACATCACCGACTTCTCCCTGTTCGTCTCCGTCCCCACCAATACCCTCTATTTCTTCATGACCGACACGGAGGACGTCGGAACCGCCGGCCTGCTCTCCATCTCCGCCCGGAACGCCTCTGGCCAGGTCGTCGAACAGGTGATCTCCCTGACTCCCGTCACCAACGGCGCCAGCCACTTCGTCGGCATCCGCTCGGAGGGCCTCATCGAACAGGTCCGCTGGCTCAACGGCGAAGACGACGATGGCATCGGCCTCGATGACTTCGGCATCGTCCAGAACGAGATCCCCGAACCCGCCACCTACGTCCTGCTCGGCTCCGCTCTCCTCGGCGCCGCCTTCTTCCGCAGACGCCGCCAGGCCTGACCCCCAAAGAGGGGGCCACCCGCCCCCTCTCTTGCCCCTCCGCCAGCCTCCCCAAGAGAGTGAAGGAATTTTAACCGAAGTTCCAGTACACTTTTTTTGGGGTACTAGTACTAAAGTACCTATACAAACAACATTTTCTCCACGATCCTTGTACCTGATCGGCTCCGCGTGAGCTATACTTGTGTCACGGTCGGCACCCCGATCGAGGAGGAACCATTTGAAAGTACAACCCAGACTTGCTCTGCTCGCCTTGGCCCTGATGTTGGTTGCCAGTGCGTCGGCAGCGCCCATCGACATCACCGTCTCCGGGCCGGTGTTCAACACCGCCGGCCTCGAAACCGCGCGCAACGCCTGGCTCGCGGGGAATCCGTATTCCATCCTGGAGGACTTCGAGTCGTTCGTGTGGGATCAGACCACCGGCAACGGCTACACCACCCTGAACACAGCCACCCTCGGCACCTTTGAAGTCGCGCAGAGCGCCTTGGGCTCCACCGCGCTGTTTCCCGATGGCGTGAATGGCCCCGTCGGTGGCACCGGCCTCGCCGAACTGCTCATCCTCACCAATGCGCAGACCCGCTTCGGTGGCCGCTTCAACACCACCCCCGGTGGCCAGAACTGGCTCGACACCAACGACATCACCGACTTCTCGCTGACGCTTGACTACGTCACCAACACCCTCTTCTTCTTCATCACCGACGTGGAAGATGTTGGCGACCCGGGCCTGATCCGCTTCGCCGTCACCGCTGGTCAGGATAACGAAGACACGGTCTTCTCGAATATCGTTCTCGCCAACGGCGCCAGCTTCTTCGTTGGCATCCGCGCCGATAACCCCATCACGAGCGTCCGCTGGTACACCACCGAGACCGAAGACGGCTTCGGCATCGACGACTTCGGCGTCATGAACGCCCGGACGGAGATCCCCGAACCCTCCACTTACGTCCTGCTCGGCTCCGCCCTTCTCGGCGCTGCGTTCTTCCGCAGCCGCCGCCGGGCATAGTCCGGTCACAAGTAGCATCGAAAAGGGGCGCCTGACCGGCGCCCCTTTTTCTGTCCCGTCTATCCCCCCGCCCGCTTCCAGCAATCCTCGAACAGATTGCGCATCGCTCCCCCGAATCCCTCGTGATCGAACACCACCGCCGTCCATGCCGGCCTCGTGATCACCGGATCCAGCAACGCCACCAGCCCCTGCCCCCCATCGAACACCGCCAGTTTCATCGGCAGCGGACTCAACAGCCGAACCTCCACCCCGGCCTGCTCATACTCCCCCAGTCGCGCCCGGTGCGCCGCGTCCAGCGCCTCCGGCTCAATCAGAATCCGGCATCGCACCCCCCGCGCCCGCGCCTGCTTCACCAGTTGCTCATCGAGCGGGTCCACCGCGTACGGCGGCCGTGAAAACTCCAGATACTCCCCCGCCACATTGCTCAACATCGACCGGTAATGCACCGCGATCTGCGACGGATCGTTCACAATCCGCAAATAATCCAGCGTCCCTCTCCCACCCTGCCCCTCCGCGAACACACTCCTCAGCTCCGTCGCCAGCAACTGCCCGTGCCGCCGCTGCTGCTCCATCTCCCGCTCCACCACCTCCTTCTGCCGCGCCAGGTACGCCGGAATCGCCAGCCCCGGCTCCACCGCCGAAAACAGCTTCGTCTTCTCCTGCACCACGTGCGCGAACCCCTTCTCCATCAGTGAGTCCAACACCTCGTAGATCTTCTGCCTCGGCACGTGCGCCCGCGCCGCCAGCTCCAGCGCCTTGAACCGCGGATGCCCCACCAGCACCAGATACGACCGCGCTTCGTACGCGTTCAGTCCCATCTGCTGCAGCCTCCGCCAGAATGTCTCGTAATCGTTCTCGTCTAATCCGTTCGATATCACACTCGTCATGCGCCCTCAGATATATCACAAGCCCCAGCCACCCCGAAACGCATCTACAATAAAATACCCGGCGCTGCCCGCGCCTCAAGGAGGGATTCCCGATGCAACTCCCCGCTCACGCCCTGCCTCAAACCCTCGGCGCTCTCCGCCAGTCCCCCGAATTCGCCGAATCACGCCTCGCCCACCGCTCCGTCAAGGACGAACTCCGCCAGAATCTCATCTCCCACCTCCAGGCCCGCCAACCCCTCTTCCCCGGCGTCCTCGGCTACGACGATACCGTCGTCCCCCAAATCGTCAACGCCATCCTCTCCCGCCATAACTTCATCCTCCTCGGTCTCCGCGGCCAGGCCAAAACCCGTCTCATCCGCCTCCTCACCGCCCTCCTCGACCCCCACCTCCCCTTCATCGCCGGCTCCGAAATCCACGACCACCCCTACCACCCCATCTCCAGGTACGCCCGCAACCTCATCGCCGAAGCCGGCGACGACACCCCCATCGCGTACCTCTCCCCCGAACAGCGCTACGTCGAAAAACTCGCCACCCCCGACGTCACCATCGCCGACATGATCGGCGACCTCGACCCCATCAAAGCCGCCCGCGCCGGTCAAAACATCTCCGACGAACTCACCATCCACTACGGTCTCCTTCCCCGCGCCAATCGCGGCATCTTCGCCATCAATGAACTCCCCGACCTCGCCGGCAAAATCCAGGTCGGCCTCTTCAACATCCTCCAGGAAGGCGATATCCAGATCAAAGGCTTCCCCATCCGCCTCCCCCTCGACCTCCTCCTCGTCTTTACC